>JAJBVE010000136.1 GCA_020859995.1 Clostridiales bacterium | reverse complement strand
CCCCGCCGCCCCCCGCGCCCCACACTCAACCTCCGGCCCCCCGCGACATCTCCGCGCCGTCCGATACTCCGGCCCATACGGAAACAACGGTCCAGACCGAGACGACCGCACAGACAGAGAGCGAAGCGGAGACGACTACGCAGACGGAGAGCGAAGCGGAGACGGCGGCACAGACTGAGACAACAGCAGAAACAACAGCGCAGACAGAGACAGAAGCACAGACCACAACTCAGGCAGGGACGACCGAAACGGAGATCGGGACCGAGACTGAGGCAGCTTCAGAGAGCGATACAGAAGTCACTTCCGGTACGGCTGAGGATGACAATAGTATTACTACGATTGCGGATACGGAGACGCAGTCAGAAGAAACGGACACAAATAGCTCTTCTGAGTCGGAAAATGACGAAGACGGGGGGGTGGCTTATACCATCAATACAAAGATAGAGCAGCAAATCTTCATCGACACGGATGAAGATGACATTTTTGCGGTTAAATATACGATTACGGTAACCAACTCGACGGCGGACGCAGACGCAGCGAGTGTAACTGTGAAGGCAGTGCTTGGGGAGAATCTGTCCTGGTATGAGCGGGACGATGATACGGACGCACTGTATTTTATAGAAGATATTTCAGATCTGACAGACGTGCCGGAAACGTATGATCTGGATGAACTGGCAGAATACGTGGAAAATCATATCGACTCCGCGAAGAGCGCGGAGGAGGTGCTGGAGCCGTACGCTTCGGCTGTTATTTGGGCGGATCAGACCATCGCCGCGGGGGAAGAGGAGGAGTATGTCTTCTATGCGTCGATCGCGGAAGGAATCACCACGACAGACGAGCTGCCGGCTCTGTATTTTGTAGATGGAGAGCTGATAGAAAACACGGCGGAAGACCAGACCATCATCGAGTGGAAGAATGAGGGGCTGCTGGCGGAGAACGAGACTGAGGCGGAGACGGAGACAGAAACCGAGCCGGAAACTGAAACTGAGACGGAGAAAGAGGCGGCGACAGAAAGCGAAACCGAAGCTGAAACGGAGACTGAGATAGAAACAGAAACTGAGACAGAGGTGGAGACCGAAGCGGAGACAGAAAGCGAGACCGAAACGGAAACCGAAGCGGAGACAGAGACCGATCCGGAAACAGAGACGGAAACCGCAGCCGATCCGGAAACAGAGACGGAAACCGCAACCGAGACGGAATCAG
This sequence comes from Clostridiales bacterium, assembly GCA_020859995.1. Taxonomy (GTDB): domain Bacteria; phylum Bacillota; class Clostridia; order Lachnospirales; family Lachnospiraceae; genus Choladousia. The sequence continues at coordinate 24,322 of JAJBVE010000136.1, read as the reverse complement.
AATCAGAAGCTGAAACAGAGGAAGCCTACAATTTCATCGTCTATGAGGTTACGGAGGGCGGCGAAATCTGTCTGACTTATGTAGACGGCTACACAGAGACGATCACGCCTTATATGATGAGCGACGATTATGACGTTGAGGTCAATATGCCTGTGACAGAGGAGGTCGAGGTCTCTGTGACAGCGTATGACGGCTATGCCTATGTCTGTTCCGCTGTGCTTGATGAAGAGGGAAATACGATTGCTGCCTATGACGCGGACACAACGGCGTTTACCGTGACGGCAAACGCGGACTATAAGACAACGGTACAGGTGACATTTGCTGAGGACGACGAGGCGTATTACTTCAGCGAAGAAATGCTGGAAGTGGCCTCCTATGAGCAGCTGGCGGCCGCTGCGGCGGAAGACGATCCGGACACCCTGCAGGGGCAGATTAATGCGCTGTTATCATCGGATACGGACAGCGGGATCAGTACAGCAAGTGAGGCGGGGATCGCAACTGCGGCTCTTGTCGAAGAAACCTCTTCAGGTCTGATTACACTCGATGACGACTACACAGAAGATCTGATGATCTGGGACGGTGTGGATGTCACGATTGACCTGAACGGACACACTATTACATCCGCGGGAACCGGTAAAAACGCTATTACAGTCTACGGTACACTTACCCTTACAGACAGCAGCGCGGATGCGGATGGTGCGGTTAAAAATGGAACTGGCGTGAGTGCCCGCGGCGTACTTGTCGCGCAGGGTGCTTCCTTTACGATGTCCGGCGGCACCATCTCCGGCTTCTCAGTATCCGGTAATGGCGGCGGTGTCTCAGTGGAAAACGGCGGAACATTTGCCATGACGGGCGGAACCATAGATAAGAATACTGCCACGGGCTACGGCGGCGGGGTATTCCTGTATGAGGCTGACCAGATAGCTTCCATGACGGGTGGCACCATCTCTAACAACACGGCAGGTCTTTCAGGCGGCGGTTTAGCGGCTAATCAGACCACTAGCGGCGTTGTGATCCTTCTATCGGGTCTTACCATCAGCGGCAATACATCCAGTAGTTATGGCGGCGGCTTCTACTTTAACAACGCCATCACCACACTTACTATTTCATCAACCATTTCAGGCAACACATCCACCAGTGAGGGCGGCGGTGTCTATTTTGGCGCGGCTGTTACTACTCTTAACATCACGGATGCAACAATCGATGGCAACACATCAGGTGCGGCAGGCGGCGGCGTTTATTTTGCCGTGGCCGTTCCTACAGCAACCATCTGCGGCTCCAGCATTTCAGGAAATTTTGCAGCTGGCAATGGTGGTGGTATATGGCTGAACGCCGGAACCAGCCTGACTCTGGAGGATTCTGAAAATAATACCAGCAAGATTGATAACAATAAGATTTCTGCCGCAGGAGCCCTTTTTGGCGGTGGTATCTACATGTACAGCACCAGCTCAAACAGGAGTACATTTACATCCACCGGAGGCGAGATATCCGGTAACATCATTTACAGCACGGATTCCACTAATTCCTATGGCGGTGGTATCTGTATCGGTAGTACAGTAGCCCATGCCTACGCTTCCGTTAATATGTCTAACACGACCGTTTCGGATAACTCCGGTGCCACATATGGCGGCGGTATAGCCATATATACTTACGCGCAGGAGGCTACATTTACAAACCTGACTGTTTCAGGAAATAAGGCGGTCGCTTCTGCCGCGTCAGGCACTGGTTACGGTGGTGGTGTCTACATTGCCGGTAACAGCGCATGTACGGTCACTGTCTCAGGCGGTACATTCAGTGAAAACTCTGCCGACTACTATGGCGGTGGTATGTATGTCACTACAGCAACCTCGTCCCTGGTTTTGCAGGACGCAGCAAAATTCGACGGAAACACTTCCTATAATGGCGGCGGCGGTATCTACACAGAGGGATATCTGAAGCTTGCCGGCGGAGATAGTAAAGATACTGCGGTAATAATTTGCAGCAACGTGTGTACAGGCGGCGTGGGCGGCGGTGTATACTCAAGTACCGTCAACAGCTATGCCATCACTTCAATCGGTTACGTGGATGTTTATGAAAACAGTGCGGGAACAAACGGCGGTGGCTTATGTGTAAATGCCGGTGGAATGGATTTGTCTGGCCATATCACCATACATAATAATTATTCCAGGGGAACGAATTACGGCGGTGCCGGACTCTATGCCGGCAGCAATACGACAGGCACCATCTGGCTGCATGACGGCGTATATATCTATGATAATACAAGTAATCTGCATGGCGGCGGCGTCTACGCCAGATGGGGACTAAAAATAGATGACGGCGTATATATTTATGGCAATTACGCAAACAGCAACGGCGGTGGCGTGGACGCGTTAACTCTTGATATGTCCGGTGGAGAGATTCATGACAACAGCGCGGCACATGGCGGTGGTGTCTATATCGTACAGGGAACTGCCGGCTCCGTAAATCCGGAAAGCACTATTTCCGGAGGCAAAATTTATAATAATACTGCCAGAACCGGCAACGGCGGCGGTGTATATGAAAATTCATATCCTAACATCCTGTATATAAAGGGTAGTGTGGAAATCTATGACAACAGCGCCTATAATTACGGCGGCGGTGTGTACGCTTCTGATTTGTTCACCTTTAGTGGCGGAATCATCACAGGGAACACAGCCCAAAGGGGCGGCGGTGTGTATATTATCGGCTACTTCGGACAGAAGGCTACGATAGAGATTAGCGGCACTGATTCCGGTATCATATATGACAACACAGCCACCTCTGTCAATTACGGTAACGATGTTGCTCTGGGTTATAATTCATCCATATCCAGCGTCGGTGACAACACAACTGGTTATGGATATCCGTTTTTGAGTATGGGCGCGGCCAGCACCTTTACTGATACCGCAAACGACATAACCGGCGTTTCCTGGTATGATGAGGTTGATGACACCACTGCAGAGGATGCGTTTAGCACTTATATCACCAGCTCAACCCAGCAGGCAGGCCAATACTATACGCTGTTGTATAAGACAGTAGATGCAGCAATTGCAGAGATTTGGAACACGGAAGACAATAAGTACGAAACCTTCACGTCTGTTCAGGAGGCTGTGGACGCGGTTGAAAATGACCCCAGCGTGTACGGCACATATGGCGGCACGGACGATACCATTACCATCATCATGCTAGACAACAACCGCGAGGATGTTACTATTCCCACAGGTGTTAGTGTCACGCTGGATTTGGCAGGGTGCACGCTTACTGGTCTTGCAAAGAGCGTAATCACTGTTGATTCAGACGCAACTCTCGTGATAGATGACAGCAGCACGGAGGGCACCGGACTTATCACGGGCGGTGACGGAACCAATTACTGTTATGATTCCAAAAACAGCAAATATGCTTACTGTGGCGGAGGTCTCTTAATACTTGGAATAGTCACATTTAAGGGTGGTACAATCAGCGGAAACGTGGCTGCAAATGGCGGCGGTGTTTATGTAGCGGGCGACAGTAATAATGGAACTAATGGAACCTTCATACTTGACGGTGGCACCATCACAGGGAATACGGCAACAAGTAATGGTGGCGGTCTGGCTGTTTTTAGCGGATATACCTCCTCAGCCTATAAAAACGCGACAACCCCGAATTTCACTATGAATTTAGGATCCATCACGGCTAATAAGGGCGGAAACGGCGGTGGAGTATATGTAAATGTATATGTTAACGTAGAGATAACCGGCGGAAGCATCACGAACAACACCTGCTCCTCCAGCTCGTCTGTCGGCGGCGGAATGTATATATCCAGCCAAACCCTGTTTAACATGACAGGTGGATTGATTACGGGAAATACAGCTGTTACAGGTGGAGGAATTTACAACAGCCATGTAAGTTCCAACTTAACCTTTAGTGCTGATGCTCAAATTTACGGCAACACAGCCACCAGCAATGTAGCAAATGATATCTACGCGACTATTACAGGCGGAAGCATCAGCGTTCTGGCTGCGTCGAGTATGGGTAATGCTTCATATAACAGCTGGTTTGATTCTAACGGAGATGACAGCAGCTATCCGTATTACTATACGGAAGAGTTTACGCACAGCAAATTATCATCAAACCATATATTTGCCCTCACCGCCACGAATTATTCCGGCGGCTATGTGGCGTATATTGCTGAAACCACATCCGGTAATACGGTTTATCAGATTGATAACGAGGACGGAACATATTCATACACAGTGGAGGCAGATACTGCTGCAGCTTCTAATGTCAGCGCGTCCGCTTACGGAACAGCCTACGCCACACTTCAGGCAGCCATAAACGCTGCTGTCACTGGCGACACCATCTATCTGCTCTGTGACGTAGAGGAGAGCTTAAGCATCACAGATTTAGATACCAGGACAGAATTTACCATTGACCTAAACGGCTATACACTTTTCTCCACGGGAGACTATGGATTTTATATAAAATACGCAAATAAAGCAGGGATGGACATTACCATACGGAGTTATGCTACGGATGTCTTCACAAATAAGGAAGATGGCGCTGTGGGTACCATCACAGTTGCTGATTCAAATTCCAGTAGCTTCCCATGGGGTATATACATTCCATCAGGAAATGTCTCCTACCAGACATACCTGACAGTTGACAGTGTTTTGATTACCGGCTTTGGAAACTCGGCGCAGGCGGATGCCTCCGGTTCAAGCACATACAACGGAGCAGGTATCTACACCAGCAGCTATAACTCAGTTAAACTGACGGGCACTACAAAGATTTCAGGAAACTACGCATATCAGGGTGGCGGAGTTTACATGACCGGCTACAACATCTATCTGACCATGGGTGAGGACGTTATTATTAGCGGCAACACGGCATACCAGGGCGGTGGAGTTTGCTTTAACGCCAGTGGTGACGGCGGTTCTGAGACTGACGGTGTTTTTACTTACAAAGAATACACAGAAACTGTCACGATAAATGGTTCAGAGATAAGCGGTAACACTTCAGTAAACATTGCCGGCGGACTTTATATCACTGGATGGAACAGCAAATATAACACCAGCGAGGGAGACTGGCCAAAGGTTACCATAACAGGTGCTACCATTAAAGAAAACACGGCGGGAACTGAGGTTGGCGGTGCTTATTTGCTGCGCGTTTCGAATGCGACGATAACAGGCTCCTACATAACAGATAACTACTCAACAACCCAGTATGGCGGCATGTATGTTAACGCCAGCAGCACTCCAGGGGTAAACGCGCTCTATACCATAACAGACTCGTATTTTACAGGAAACACGGCAGGAACTAACTATTCAGGTCTTATTGTAAGCACAGGTGTGGCAAAAATAAATAACTGTACATTTACCGAAAATATAGCGTCTGCAGGCTCCGCCGCACTTTATTTGGTCACAGTGGCAGATGGAAGCTGTTTAAGTAACTGTACATTCACGGATAATGAAAGCACCATAAGCGGATATATAGTTTACATAACCAGCTCATACCTTGATGTAAGTAATATGACCGTTACAGGAAATAATACGGTTACAAACACGGGTGCTGTATGTATACATGCCAACAGCAGTACCATTAAGGGCGAGGTAACTATTGCTGACAGTAATATTTCAAATAACAGCGGTTACGGCCTGGATCTGTATCTGCAAAATGATTTAGGCGAGATAGTGACCGTTACAAACACAAAAATCAATAATAATTTTGGCTATGGCATCTACATGAGGCAGTCAAACAGCCATTACAATGTCCGCAGCGATTATGTCCTAAATATTGGGGATGGCGTGGAGGTTGCATATAACGGAAACACCGGAATCTACGCCAATGGATACGGTACTTTAAATATAAATGGCGGAAAAATTCATGACAACACGGGATCCGCGTATGGCGGCGGCGTCCATGCAGAATACACGGATTTCAACATGTCAGGCGGTGAGATTTATAACAATACGGCAACAAAGGGCGGCGGTGTGTATCTGGTTGAAAGTGCTAATACATATAATGGCGGAACCTATAGCGACGTTGTTTACGGTCAGGCCGCTACAGATACCATCACGGGCGGAAGAATTTACGATAATACCGCCACATCAACCTCAGATGCCGGAGGTGGTGTATATATCGGAAACTACGACTCTCTGGTTATGACGGGTGGAGAAATTACCGACAACTATACATCGGGCCTTGGCGGCGGTGTGTACATGAGCACCACGAATGCTTCTTTTGAACTGGGTGAGGATACGAGCGAGGGCACTGTTGGTAAGATTTATGGAAACTCCGCCAGTCTTGGACAGGATATTTATGCAGCTTACAGCGATTCCAGCACCTCGCTGCTGCTGATTTCCGCTTCCAGTATGTTATCAAGCCTGGGGCTGGGATGGCTCGATGAAACCCGGGAGACTGTGACGGAGGACGATATAGAGTACACGACGGTAAAGAAGTACTACGCTCTTACACTGGAGTATGCGAGCAGCACGATAGTGGCGGTTATATGGAATGCGAGTATGAAGACGTATGATGACTTCACATCCGTGCAGGACGCTGTGGACGCACTTTATGCGGATAAGAATAACAACACAGGATATTATTACACGTCCAGCATCACCGACCCGGAGATCATTCTGGTAGATGATGCCGTGGGCAACGTGGAAATATCGGGTGGCATGACACTCACCATAAACCTGAATGGATATACATTAAAAGGGTTTACCACGGCCATTACATGCTATGGCACGCTTACCATAAAGGATGTGCAGTATACTACAGGTGATGATAGTTCAAGTGCCACCTATTGTGAGCATTATGAAGCATTGGAAAAGATTAACCAAGGCTTGCATCTGGATGAAAATAATGTGACAACGAAAACAGGCGCAGGAGCTGATGAGTCTGGTGCTGCATACACGGGCACCATTACCGGTACGACGGGGACGCTTGGCGGCGGCATCCGGGTATATTCCGGCGGTTATGTGACAATGGTAAGCGGTCAGATAGCAAACTGTTCAGCCGGCGGAACGACAAAAAACAATGCTTCCTACGGCGGCGCAGGTGTCTATATTGAGAGCGGTACATTTGTACTTTCGGGTACGGCTTCTATCAATAATTGCTCCACAAAATCTTACGGCAGCGCAGTTTACCTGAACTCCGCGTCCGGAACGTTTATTCTGGAGGAGGATGCTGTCATTACCGGCAATTCATCCTACTATGGTACTGTCTACGTTAGAAACGGCACCTTTAAGATGACAGGCGGAAGCATCACAGGAAACACAGCAGTTGGAAATACTGATAACACCTATACCGGCTACGGCGGCGGTGTCTATATGTATGCCGGGACTGCAAAGCTGACCGGCGGAGAGATTTCCAATAATACCGCAACAGGAAAGGGCGGCGGTATCTACATAAACAGCGGTACGGTTACGCTCTCTGGGAGCATAAAGGTGACTGGTAACTCCGTCACTGGCACCAGCACGACAGATGCCTCAGTCGGCGGTGGTGGCGGTATCTATATGAACAGCGGCACGCTAAATATAAGGCAGGGTGTGGAGATTACCGGGAACACGGCAATCCGCGGCGGCGGCATCTACCAGTACAATGGCACCATCAACATGAGCGGTGGCCAGATTACGGGAAACATGGCAGAGTACGGCGGTGGCCTGGTGCAGTACCCTACATACCCCGGTACATTTATCATGACGGGCGGTGTGCTGTGCGATAATACGTCGAATTTAAGCAGTGCAGGAAATGATATTTACTCTATCACGGAGTCTGACTATGAGTACGCTTCATCTGGCGTGGGCTATCCGACCGCAACGCTGATCCATGCTGCTGATATGGATTATACGAGTGAGAAATATGACGCCTCCTACAATGTCTGGAAGGACGATAACTACACGGGAACGGTCAGAACAGGTACGACCATTAACAGCGGCCAGTATATTACCGCCTCGATTGTTTCCAGCTACGGTCTGCAGCTGACCGCGGAAAAGTATGGGGATGCGACGGCGACGGAGACAACGGAAACCACCTATATGGTCAAAACGCTGGCGCTTACTAAGATTGTAGACGGAACGGCAACCTGGGATTCGGCTGCTGACGGTGCCGTCACGGCGTACAAGGACGCGGCAACAGGGGTCACACTTACGGATGGGACTACCTGGGATAATACTTCTGCGGATAATCCGCTGGCGGCTGAATGGACAGCGGGAAATGATTCGAGTGATTCGAACGGACTTGTGCGTTCCTATGACAGGGTTACCTACAGTTTTACAGCCTACATAGAGGACAGTGCGAGCACATCCACACAGACCGAAGCACAGACAGAATCCGGGACAGGCAGCCAGACGGAATCTGAGACGGATAAGCAAACCGAATCTGAAACGCAGGCCCAGACGGAATCGGAAGCTTCTTCTTCCGGCAGTTCAAGTTCAGAAACGATCAAGGTGTATCTGGAAGTGACGCTTCCGCTTTCTACAACAGATGCGGAGTATTATACTTCTAACCTGGATTATTATGAGGCCATAGAGTCAGACGATGGAAAAAGTCAGACCATCTTGGGCTATTTTGAGACTACGGCGAGAGCAGGTACGGAGACGCTTAGTATTTCCTTTAATGTAAAAGGCATGACAAACGGCTCGCTCTTAGAGCCTACCTTTAAGGCCTGGATTGACGGAAACAGCAGTAATGAAGCAGACCCGGCTAAGGTGAATCCTACCGCTGTGACGATATCCGCTGCAGGCATGTATGACATAACACTTTTGCGCAATACAGAGCTTTCCTACACAGGGTATTTTGATCTTTCTACGGGAGAGGAGACGACAAAGGACGCTTACGTACTGGCGCAGGCGGCAAATGATGATTCGATTGTCTATGGGACGATGCTCGGATACGGCATTACTTTGTCCATGAGAAATACCAGCACTTCAAAGGGCAAAAAGGGCATGGAATCCCCCACGGGAGAGATTGAGTTTGGTCTTACCATGACTGGCGTACTCTATCTGGATGGAAAACAGGTGACGGACGAGGTGGCACCGTATGTCTGGGCATATAAGGCCAACGAGAACACGGACAGCGGAAGCAGTCTGGACAATACAATGAAAAACGTGAACATGAACTGGAACGACGAGGATGATGTCTCCAGCACCACCCAGTATGCCTACGACGCGGCTCCGTTTAACACGGGCAGCAATACGACAAGCTGTTATTCCGGCGGCGCGTGGACGGCGACAGGCAGCCAGCCGGATAGTTCAAGTTCGGAAACAACCGTGAACTTTTCTGTGAGCGGATATGCTATCGATACGACATTTGGAAATTATTATCCCAATGCCGCTTCAGACGGAACCACTACAAACTTTACCGGCTCCTATATAAAGCCATTTTCCGCCGGCTATATTCAGGTGATTTTCCCGATTGATCCTTCTACAGTAGAGGGACAGACCGGCTATCTGTCCGTAGGTATGGACAGTATTGTATCCGATCTGGCGATTTCAGATTCCAGGGGAATTGTGACAGGCAGCGACACATCAGATCCGGAAGCGGATGATCTGGAGTTTTTTGTGGACTGGTACGGAGAGGATGATTATAAGGAGCACGCCACATGTGAAGTGACCTATCTGAACAACTATGTCTATGCGGCCACCGGACTGTATGTGACTTCCGGAGAAGGAGAAAGCCTGACAAAGACAAATTACTTTAATAATGCGTCAAACGGTACCCTTTCAGGTCAGAATGGCAGCGGGACTACGTCCCTCGGTTCTGTGGTATATATCGGAAGTGATGTGTCATTTGGAAGCAATACCTATGACACGACGGATAAGACCTCGGTGCACTATAACAAAGAGTTCGACGCGCAGGAGGATAATGCCATAGAGTATGATTATCTGACCGCGGTGAATCTGCTGCAGAAGTTCGACGCGAAGGCCTATACCCCGGCCAGCACTACCCTTGCGGTCGTGAATCAGACCTATACGCTCACTACTCAGACAAACAATATTACGGACGCGAGCGGAAATACGATCTTCCGGATCAAGACCTCGGAGGCCTCCGCGTCCTGGTCCACCACAAAGACTATGAGTTATACGCTTACGATCCTTTACGCCGCGAAGAAGGATGGGTCGAACTGGACGTATGCCGCGGACGACTATGGCTATGACTCCCCGGTACCGGAAATGGATGAAACGACAGAGGAGGACCTGATCTACTTTACGACTCTGCAGGATCTCTATGATTACTTTGGAGGCGACGGTGTATGCGTGGGAATCCTCTATGAATTCCGCGACTGCTGTATCCGTAACGGCCGAAGTATTTCCGTGACCTCGCGGATGGAAGTGACAGATGAGTTTGAGAATACCGGAAAAACATTCTGCACCACCAACGACGTCCGCGGCTGGACGACATACCGCCCGGTGTATAAGAAAGCCTTAACCGATGGCGCTTTATCTGAGCAGCTGTTTAACTTCACGTGGTATGGAGTCAGCTATGGAACGAATAATGGGAAAACCGCCTATGGAACCGCGACCGGCAGCTATCCGGACAGCTACACTACCGCGTATAACAGTTATTCCTCCTCCGATGGCGGCTATACGTATACCGGAGAAGCGAAGCTTAAAAGATATGATAATGGCTATGTCAAAACAGAGTATGAGGACGGCTGGATGGTCAGCGGGACACATACCGGCTGGTATTCCGGCAACACGCTGCTTTTATATACCATGGAAAGCGGCATTGACATCGAGGTAGCGGATATCATTGAGGGCTCCGCAGGCACTCCTAAGACCCAGTACAGCCTTGGCTCGGAGCGCACGGCCAGCTTTGTGGTCACACCGACGATAGCCATATCCAGCGGTGTCGGCAATGAGCTGGTGACAAACGGCACCCAGTCCACGGTGGTGGAGATTACGATCTCGCTTCCCAATCATCTGAACTTTGACGAGGGCAGTTTAACCTTTGACTATACGAATTCAGATTACGCGGAAGGGGATCTGACCTGGGAGATTGTCTACACGAAGAGTGATGAGACGGATACCTCCAAAGATTCATATGGTACCGCGACACTCGTCCTGACGACAACCGTGACGGATATCAGCAAGGTGCTCCCGACTATCAACTACACCTGCACCATCGGAACTCCGGGCGCGGAAACCACAGATCCGGATGAGGCGCAGGATGGCGAGTCACTGACGACTATAGCTGAGATCAATTGTACATATGAGGAGAGCGGGCAGATCAGTACCTATGCCAAAAAAGATAATGTCGTCATTTCTGTGATCAGGAAAGAGGCGGACAGCATCTGGATCGAGGCGGACGGGAAGTTGGAGCTGGGGCAGAATCTGGTATACAATCTCTATTACTCAAACCGGTCAGACGCCCAGAAATCAGTGGAGATCGGTACTGTGCTCCCATACGTAGGAGATGGACGAGATACATCGTTCAGCGGCGGCTATCAGGTGACAGGCGTTACGCTGACCTTTGACAGTTATGAGACCTGGTATAATTTCCTGACCTATGGTGCGTTGATTTATTCTGCCGGTGAGGAATACAGCACGGATTCTGCTGACCAGATTGCGCTTCTGAACAGACTGATGAGCAGTGGAACGGCGCTGTATACGGGAACCAGCTATGACAGCAGCTTTATAACCACCAGCGCAAGCGCCGGCATAACCGCGTCAACTACCGGAGATTCCAGCAACGGCCCATGGACGATCTCATTTGACCTGACAACACTCTCAGCAGAACAGCAAAAGGCATTGACCCAGCTTGCTTCGACACAGTCCGGCATTGCGTTTTACGCGTATTTGAATGGGGTACAGGTAAATAATACAGTAGAGATGTCCTTTACGCTCTCGCCCTATTCGGAGACAACGACACAGACGCAGACCGGTACGGAGACCTCGTCGTCTCTGATCGTCGATGGTGATGATGAATCCGTGCAGGAAGGCGGAGACGTATATATGAACAGCATGTTCTACAGGCTGAAAGGTCAGACCACAACGACTTCCGTCAACAGCAACATTAAGAAAATCAAAGTCATCGAGCGGACCCTGTCCGGCATTGCGTGGCTTGATCAGGACAATGACGGCTATTACAGCACTGCGAGCGGAAGTACAGACCAGCCGTTGGAGGGAATCGAGGTTTATCTGTATACTGCGACGCCGGTGACGGATCAGGAATTTTACAATAAAGACCTGATAACAGTGGGAACCAATTCAGATGGAGAGACTACCTACTCACAGACCATAACCACTACCGATGATAACGGAAAAGAAATAACCGAGACTATAACCCTTACCAGCAAGACGCTCACCACAACGGATGATAACGGAACTGAGACTAAGGTGACCCTGTATCCCGCAATCGACGTGCTGGGGAATCTTGTCGCGTACCAGACGACGGATAATGATGGCGCATACTCCTTTGAAAATCTGGCGTCGGGAACCTATTATGTGGTATTTACGGACGAGGGTGCTACTTACACGATAGCGGGCGAGCCGAACAGCGCGCCGCTGCCCTACGAACAGCTGAGCGTTACGACCACCTATTCTACTTCGAAGAGCGGAACATACAACCACTCCTCTGCAAATTATGTGAATAGCGCCGGCGGAACCTCCTCCGGGCTGGTACTGGCGGAGATCAGCGGAATCTCGATGCCTGCGCTGGCAGAGATCAGCGGAAGTGAATACGCGCTGCTCAACATGAATTCCTCATATGACTACGTAGAACTGAACGTAGAAAAAATATGGGAGAACATGCTCGATCAGGTAGACGCCGGGACAGAAGTGACCTTTACCGTGACCGGAACGTCCACGGATACAAGCCAGAGTAGTAATCCTGCTACTAATACATACACAAACACTTATGTGCTGACGCAGGAAACAAAAACGACAAATACCAGCACCGCTTCGGGCACAGGGGTAGTCGAAGTCACGGCGAGCGACGGGACCGTCACAGCGGAAAATACGGGGTATGATAGCAGTGACCAGTTTCGTTCGATCACCGTGACCGGAACTGACACTGAGCAGGGAACTTCTGTGTCAGGCGAATACGCGGCGCCGTCGCTGTCTGTGGAAGAGGCCAAAGATACGGACACCGGGTTAACCACCATAACATGGTCGCTTGGAAGCATTGCTCTGCAGAAAGCGGATTCCTACGGAACTATTGAATACAAACTGACTTCTGTAGTAGAAACTGAGACGGTGGAAGATACCAGTAATCCAGGAGGTACTAAAACCCAGGCCCTCACCGGCTTTGTGATGACATCCGGCTTTACAACAGATTCGACGACATCGCCGGTTACCTATACAGCAACCGCGACCAATACCCAGATCCTATATGAGCTGCAGCTATACAAAATCAGCACAAGCTCAGATGGGCAAACAACTACTACATCGTATATTTCCAATGCGGAGTTTACGCTGTACACGGATCTTGACTGTAATACGGAAGTCTCCTCGACTGCGATTACTACAGGCAGCGCGTCCGCAACGTCCGGCGCAGATGCTTCAAGCGGTGCGACAAGTACAGATACCGAGAACGGAAAACTCTACATCGGTCAGCTCGCGGCGGGCACTTACTATCTGAAAGAGACTGTTGCCCCGTCCGGATATGAACTGAACAAGAGCGTTTGGAAGATAGACATCTCGTATGTGGACAATATCGGAACAGGAAACAGCGGTACGTGGACTACGACGCCTGTGATCAGTGTGACACTCGTGAAAGATAAGGACGGAAACGACAGTAATACTCCGCTTGGCTCGTCTAATGTTTCAACGGGCAGCACGACAGATTTTTATGTATCGCCTGAGATCGGCAGTACTTCTACGTTGTACACGGTATCGTTTCAGATGGAAGATGAGATCATCTATTCCTTGCCGCAGACCGGCTCTATCGGCATCATCTGGCCGACCCTGGCTGGTGTCGCCCTGATGCTCGCGGCACTGGTAATGAACGAGAGAAAGAGGTGGAAAGCGTATGCGTGAAAGACTGATAAAAGAAAGGCGGGCACCGGACAGGCATATGCCGGGAAAACGGTTGTGTGTGCTGTGTGGGAAGCACATCGCAAAAGTCCGTGACGGATAAAAGAATGATAACGGGTGCATGAGAACGTCCGATCAGATACCGAAAGAAAAAATGGGTCTGCGAAAGCAATGACCCGCTGAAACGCGAAAACAAAGGTGCCGGATGGACACCGAATAATGAATGAAAAGGAGATGCAAATGAGTATGAAGAAAGCATGGAAAAAGCTGATACCGCTGCTGGCAGTAATGTCGTTGGCGGCAGCAACGGGGGGGGGTAACGGTCGGAGCGACAGACAGCAGTACTTCAGGTCAGACAACGCTTAGTGTTGGTACAGGCAATGTTGTCGACAAATCAGAGATCGTTACGATTAGTGGGATTCCAGAAGACGCTGAAAATCTCACATTTGCGACATATCAGATTCTGTACGCGACTTATAATTCGGCAACGAATGAGTTTGAGTATCATCTGACAGATTGGGCAGAAAGCGTGCTGGTAGATGCCAGTATAGCAGCAGAGACATCCACTCAGTTCAAGACAGAAGAAGCAGCCATTGCTGCAATTCAGAATTTGGGAACGGATGGGAACTCCACTACCGAGCAGACGGATCTGATCAACGCACTTGCATCGGCCATTATTAATACGAATTATGCTTCTGCCTTGGCAGACGCAACAATATCAGGTGCATGGTCGTCCTACAAAGCGAAAGATGAGACAGTTACCACGAGTCTTGCGGTAGGTGCTTATCTGGTGATTCCGACAAGCTCGAATATGGCGTTTTTAAACATGATGGTCAGTGTGGACGCAACGCTTGACAGTAATGCCAATAACACATGGAAAACGACAGCGCATGGTGCGGTTCTGAAAGGTGAAAAGCTTGGGATCACAAAGACGGTAAATGAAGGGGAAACCGCAGAAACGAATGCGACAGATAAAGACGACGTGGAGATTGGCGAGACAGTAACCTATACGCTGACCGTGGATGTGCCGCATTTTCCTGCGAATGAAACAAATGATAGCATTACCTTTAAGATTACAGATGTGCCGACCAATGTGACGCTCAAGGCGGATTCCGTGACGGTATATGGCAGGATTGTGGGCAGCCCAGATGAAGAGTTGAGTTCAAGTACTGATTATACGCTAGATACCACGACAAATCCGGGTACGATGGAGATTGATCTGTCCATAAACTATGTGGCCAAGATTCACAAATATCAAAAAATATATGTGGTATATCAGGCAACTCTGGAGTCGACCGCGAATATGAACGCGGAAAGCGATGGAAACCCGAACACAGCGACGCTATCCTATGCGGATTCGACCCATTCGACAGCGAATACGGCAACGGCTAAAGCGGTTGTGTACACATATCAGTCGACAATTGCAAAGGTAGATGCAACGGATAGCACGAAATTGGCGAATACTACTTTTCAGGTGAAAAGAGAGTCAGAAACAGACGCCATGTATTTCGTGGATATTACAGAGAGTGGCGCTACTACTAAAACTTATCGGGTGGCAACAAGTTCAACAGAAACAAATGCCACACAGGATTTGGTGACTGGATCAGATGGCTTAATTATCCTGAAAGGACTGGATTCAGACACAAACTATATCGTTTCGGAGACAAAAGCCCCGTCTGGATATAGCATCAGCAGTAACGTGCTGAAATTCAGCCTGACAGCAAATACTCCGCTGAACGGGTATATCAGCACTTACACAGCGAACGAATATGAGAATGCATCTGCGCAGACTGCGTTAGCTGCTGCGGACAGAGTCTGGAGCAATGTAAATTATTACGAAACGGGTAGTACTACTAATATCTTGGGTGCTGCACTTACACTGAAGGATACAAAGATAGCCGCCCTTCCTGCGACAGGAAGCATTGGTATTATTGTATTCACGATTGCCGGTGTGGCGATCATGATATTGGCTTTGATTTTGATCAATGGCGGGAAAAGTAAAGAAAAGGCAGGACAGGGGATGAAGAGATAACACTCTTACTGTTGTACCTATTCTGATGTAAACCAATCCTTTGGTTTCCGGGGAAACTGCTTTGACCGCATTGAGAAAATGAATCATAAAAAAGCAGAGGAGGCCAAGATCAGAATTTCTGATGTTGGCACCCGGAAACTATTTATGGCGTGTCCGATTCAGACACCCTGTGTTCCCGATTGTTATAGTGAACGACAGAATTCTTTTTGCCATTCACTATAAAAGATGCACACGGATGCGTGATGGCGTGATGTAGGGCTGCTTTCGCAGCTATGCGTCTGGCGCAAGGTTGAACGACTTGCGTCGTCTGTTATAAAAATATTCGGGAACCCAAACGGTGCCGGAAGGACACCGCCAAAGAAAAGGAGAGGATTTACATGAAAAGAATATGGAAAAGAGCGGCTGCGTTATTGATGACAATGGCGATGGTGTTGGCGATGGTATTGCCGGCGCAGGCAATGACTTATCCATCGCTAAGTGTTGGTACTGGCGATGTTGTGACGACATCCGAGACGGTTACAATCAGTAGTATCCCAGATGATGCGGCAGGTCTTGGATTTAATACATATCAGGTTCTGTACGCGACATATGATGCGACAAATGGATTTGCTTATCATCTGACTCCCTGGGCAGCATCGGCACTTTCGACTTATACAGAAGCTGAAGCAATCGCTGCAATCGTGGCTCTGGGTTCGAGCACGAGTGGTACCAGCACAACAGAGCAGGCAGAACTGGTAAATACGCTGGCGGCGTATATCGCGGCAAATTCAACAACAGGTGAATATTCCGTAACATGGAATTATACAGCTCCGGATATAGAAGCAACAGCGGACCTGCCGGTTGGCGCATACCTGGTGATTCCATCCGCGACGAACATGTCTTTCCTGAATATGTTGGTTAGCGTCAGTGCAACAGCAGGAACTGGCAATACCTGGGAGACGGCAGCGAAAGGCGCAGTGCTGAAAGGCAGTAAGCTGACAATTGAGAAGACTGTGAGCGATACTAAGGATGGCACTTATGTGTCTACAGCGGATGCAAAGATTGGCTCGACTGTGTACTACGAAATCAAGGTGTATGTTCCGAAGTTTGCGGCAAATGACAACGAGAAGAATTTTTCAGTACAGGATACCGCAACGAATTTAAAGATTAATTCTACATCTGTTGTTGTGACACCATATGCTACTGGCGATGTTGCAAAAACAGCATTGGAGCCTTATACTGGTAGCAATGGTACAGATGCTGGATATGCTTCTTCTGTTTCCACGGATGGAACTACATTGACAGTCACCTTTACAGGCTATTATGATAATGTATTTTATGACAGCAGTACGAAAACCTATCCTTATGAGTATGTTATCATTTCATATGAGGCGGAGCTGCTTTCCTCTGCGGTGATTACATCGGGTAACGGCAATACAGCGACATTGACTTATGATTACGATAACCATACCACGAATACGGCAAGTTCAAATGCAACGGTATATACTTACGCAGCGAAGCTTACAAAATATGACGATGAAACTACCCCGAATGTACTTTCAAATGCGACATTCCAAGTATCCTATAACAATACGGCCTTAGAATTTGTTGAAGATAGCACTTCATCGACCACCACTAAGGTTTACCGTGTGGCAGATAAAGATGATACTGGTGCGTCAACCGATATCACCACTGGCACAGATGGTACGATTACCATCATTGGTCTGGATGCAGGAAAAGCTTACACGGTAACAGAGACAAAGGCACCGTCTGGGTACAGCCTTAATACGAATTATCTTACGTTTACCATAACAGCAGAGACAGATACTAGCAATAATTTGACAGGGAAAGTAGCCTCGGTGAGCAGCACAGAATATACTTCTGGTGGTTCCGAAGTGACAGGCAATAGTAAAACCTGGAATGCAAGTACGACTGGTTCAGACGCATACGTTAACATGACAGTTACTGATACCACACTTTCTTCCCTCCCGGCCACCGGCAGCGTCGGCATCATTGTCTTCACCATCGCGGGTGTGATCATTATGATCCTGGCTCTGGTGCTGATTAATTCGGGGAAGAGCAAAGAAAAGAGAGCTTAATAAAGGAACAGAGGGAGGCAGCAAATGAGTAAAGCGGGAATTTCGTTTGAAACAGTGAAGGATGATTTGATGACAGATGACGAATTTAAAGAAGAATACGAAAGATTACGGCCAGAGTATGAGGCAATTCAGCGGATAATTACAAGTGAGAAAGAACGGACTTTGGCTCAGACGGAGTTCCCGGAGATGGAAAGAATGAGTGAATTTCAGGATTTCTTACAGGAGCAACTGATGGATGAGGATTTTCGCAGGGAATACAAAAGTATTCAGCCGGAACTGGATGTCATCCGGGCGAATACAGAGGCGAAAGATATCGGTCAGGTGACATCATAGAGAAAAGAAACCTTGACATTTCCTGCCTGATTGAGCAGAATGGGTTTACCACGAAAAGGTTGTTCTGCTCAATTGGGAAAGGGGCGTGGAGACATATGGGGGTTTATTTGAACGGAACAGGCGCGTACAGTCTGTTTCGGGAAGATTATTCGCTCACTTATTTTGTGGATAAATCAGGCATTCTGAAGGAACTTGTGCCGATTCTGGAATTAAAGAACCCGGCAGAGAAGGATGGAAGAAAAGGCAGTGCTCCAAAGTACGTGTGTATTACCAAACCGCGCCGCTTTGGAAAGACTGTGATTGCCAATATGATCGCCTCTTATTTCGGAAAAGGGATAGACAGCAGCGCGGAATTTGATACGCTGCAGGTGGCGTCATATGACTGGTATAAAAAGCATCTGAATACGCATAATGTCATTCGTATTTCGTTTAACGAATTGCCGGATGAACCGGTGACTTACGCAAGATATATGGCCAGGATAAAAAAACGTCTGCTCAAAGATCTGAGAATGGCGTTTCCGGAAGCGGAGATTGAGGAAGGAGATGCTCTCTGGGATGCGCTGACGGCTGTCTATGAATACTGTGGTGGCGAGAGATTTATCTTTGTTCTGGATGAATGGGATTATATTTATCATCAGGATTTTGTTACAGACGCGGAGCGGGAAGCTTTTACGAAGTTTTTGAGCAATCTTCTGAAGGATAAATCATATGTAGAGATGGCTTATATGACGGGGATTTCGCCTGTGGCGAAGTACACAAACGGTTTGGATCTTAATATGTTTTCTGATTATACGATGGAATCGCACACGAGATACAGTGAATATTTTGGCTTTACGGATGAGGAAGTGGACGATCTGTATCAGAAATATCGGAAAACGCAAAAGGAGCCGAGGCTTTCCAGAAAGGACCTGGCATGCTGGTGTGATGGATTTCAGACGTTTTCCGGTATTCGGCTGTATAATCCGTATTCGGTGGTCGAAGCACTCAGTGATAACCAATCAGGCAGCTATAGGGTCAGTAGGGAGTCACAGGGTGAGAACGTGATTTGCTCTGCTGAAAAATGGGCGGAGCTGAACCGTGAGTTTGCTTCTGATCATCTTGAAAAGTACTTGATGCGCATGGATTATATGTGCGGGGAGGAGCTGTGCACGGGAATCCTGATTGATTTCCGGGATCAGGAGATTATGATCAGAAATCATGCGATGGATGTGATTCACCGGGCATTTGGAGTTATAGAATACCCGGATTGGGAGGATTTTGAGGTATTTCTGGAGGATCGATGTTTTCCGAGGACCAGATTTCACCTTGATCTGGTGCTTTCGAATCTGGGACTGGATTTTTATGATCCACTGTCGATTATTGAAAAAACGCGGGGGAGGATGGCAGAAGACCACCAGTGGATCCGAATCTGGTATTTCCGCCCGGATAGAAAAGAAAAAAGCTGACAATCCCGCCGGACAGGAAACAAAACAGGTTATGATTCAACAGGGTGCATAGAGCGGTTTTATTGTAGAACTGAAGGTTGATGATACCGCGGAAAGTGCGGTTTGGCAAATCAAAGACCGAAATTATATGCTGAGATTTGACGGCAAACTCGGAGACAGGCCGAAAGTATGGGCAGGATTCTTGCTGTTGGCATTGCGTATGACAGAAAGGATCCGAATAAACGGCATACGTGCAGGGTAGAGGTTTTGCGTGGAAAGAAATAATGAGAAAGATCAGACAGAAAGAAAAGACAACCAGAAGGCGTGGAAGGAATCCCGCATTGCTCCTTTTGTTCGCGGCAGGCTTCCTGCTGGTGCTGTATCCGGTGATTGGCAATCTTTGGAATTCCTACCGGCAGCATCGGCTGGCGAATACCTATGAGGCGGCGGTAGAGAGTCTGGATGAAGACCAGTATGAAGAGTTGTGGGAGGCAGCGCGGGAGTATAATGACACCCATTCGCCGTACCAGGTGCCGGACGCGTTTGCCGGAGGCGAAGAGGCGGCGGAGGAAGAGGATGAGGAGTATCTGGTGTATGAAAGCCTCCTTAATGTATCAGGCGACGGCATTATGGGATATATCGAGATTCCGAAGATCGATATCAGGATTCCGATTTACCATGGGACGGACGATGAGGTGCTGACCAAGGGAGCCGGGCATTTGTATGGTTCGTCTCTGCCGGTCGGCGGAGAGGGGACGCATGCGGTGATCGCGGCGCACCGGGGGCTGCCTTCGGCTCCGCTTTTTACGGATCTGGATCTGCTGGAGATCGGGGATCTGTTTTATCTTTATATTCTGGATGATATTCTCGCTTATGAGGTGGATCAGATCCTGGTGGTGGAGCCGGAGGAGACAGAGTCTCTGGTGCAGACGCCGGGAGAGGATTACGTGACGCTCGTGACCTGTACGCCTTACGGAGTGAATACGCAGCGTCTGCTGGTGCGCGGGCACCGGGTTGAGTATTCTGAGGAAAGCTATGAGGAGGAAGCGAGCAAAAGTACATCCTCTCTGATGACCAACTATGTGTTGGTGGCATTTCTGGGCTTTCTTACCGTGGCTGTAGCTGCGGTGCTGATTCGGCTGTATTACAGCAGGAGAGCGGCGGCTGACTCTGAGGATGACAGTGGTGCCGCGCTGATCGGAGAAGAGCAGGATCCTGCAGGAAACAGGGATGAGAAAAATGACCAGGAAAGCTGATATGGAAGATATAAAAGATATAAAAGATATAAAAGATCGGACAGCTGACATGAAAGATGCAACGGAAGGAGCCGGATGATGCGTTCGGGGAAAAGACAGAATAAGCACCGGGAAAAAGAGCGGACAGGAAGGTTTAGTCTGCGGACGTTACTGGGAATTCTGGTTTTCCTGTTCGGATTTGGGGTGGTAATCTACCCGGCAGTGAGCAATCTCTGGAACCAGTACCGGCAGTCGAGACTCACGCAGAGTTATGATCAGGCGGTTGAAGAAGCTGAGGCGGAGGATTTGTCCGCGATGTGGGAGGCTGCCTGGGCTTATAACGCGAACCTCACAGGAAACCTGATTGGCGACGCGTTTGAAGGCGCGCTGGAGGTTGTGGAAACGGAAGCGTCTTCTGAAAGTAATGAAGAGACGGAATCTCTTTCCGCGTCGGAAAGAGACACCCTTTACCAGTCTCTTCTGAATCTTTCCGGCGATGGCATCATGGGCTATCTTTCCATTCCCAAGATCGATGTTTATCTGCCGATCTACCATGGTACAGGGACGGAGGAGCTGCAGAAGGGCATCGGCCATCTCTACGGGACGTCGCTGCCGGCCGGCGGGGAAGGATCACATACCGTCCTGGCCGGGCACAGAGGATTGCCGTCCGCGGCGCTTCTGACGGATCTGGATTTGCTGGAAGAGGGAGATTATTTCTATTTATATATATTGGACGATATTCTCGCCTATCAGGTGACGGGCGTTGAGGTGGTGGAGCCGGACGAGACGGACTCCCTCGCGACGCAGGCGGGCGAAGACCTTGCCACGATTGTGACCTGCACGCCGTATGGGATCAATACGCACCGGCTGCTGGTGCACGGGACGCGTGTGGAATACGTCGCGGATATGGAGCAGGAGCAGCAGCAGGCACAGACGCAGACCGGACAGATTTTGAGCTTTCACGGATATGCGTGGATGGCCTATGGACTTCCGGCGATCGGAATTGCCTTTGTACTGTTGCTGGCGCTGCTGATGCACGTGAGAAGGAGACGGCGGGAACGGAAAAGGCGGCAGTGAAGGCACGTGAGTGGAAAACGCGGTTCGTACTATCACAGCCCATTGTAAATGGAATAACGCAGTTGTGGTACAGCCCATTGTAAATGGAATAACGCAGTTGTAGTACAGCCCGCTGTAAATGGAATAACGTGGCGGTAGTGAGTCTGCCGCAGATGCAAGAAGTGCGGTAAGACCGCCGCTGCCAGAAATGTTTGGGAAATGGCTGCGGCAGAGGTGTTCGGATAGGATAGATGTGTGTTGGAAGGAGGAGATTCAGATGAGTAAGCGTGTACGTCAGGCGGTCTGTCTGATCTGCCTGCTGGTGTGCGGGTTGTTTTGCATGCGTGCGGCGGCAACGGAGGAAGCAATTGATACGGAGGCTTTAGGGTCTTTGACAGTCAGCTATACTTTTGGGACGGACGCGGATACTCAGAAAAATCTCGCTCTGTCAGGTGTTTTGTTCCAGCTGTATCGTGTCGCCGGAGTCAGCGCGGATGGGACTTATACGATTACTTCAGAATTTGCAGACAGTGGAGTGACGGACAGTCAGCTGAATGACATGGAACATGCGCAGGATGTGACACAAGTGATGAGTCTGCTGGAAGCTTGGATGGGAGGAACTGTTTCCGGCACAGAAACGGAAAACGATTCCGATATGGGGACGAATAGCGATTCTGAGATAAAGAAGGAAAATGATACAGACACAGAAGGAGAAACCTCTTCTGGTACAGAAAAAGCGAAGGCCGTCTCAGGTCAGGAAAGTACACAGAATCGCGTCAGCGTCTGTCAGGAGGCAGTGACGGATGAGAGCGGCATGGTGGTATTTGTAGATCTGCAGACTGGTCTGTATCTTCTGATTGCGGAAGATCTGACTGAGGGAGAAGTCCTTTACAGCAACAGTTCTGCGCTGATCAGCATCCCGAGT
The DNA here is from genome assembly GCA_020859995.1 of Clostridiales bacterium. Taxonomy (GTDB): domain Bacteria; phylum Bacillota; class Clostridia; order Lachnospirales; family Lachnospiraceae; genus Choladousia. Next base: position 1,281 of record JAJBVE010000136.1, on the reverse strand, counting down.
GTAAGCTCCACGGGGACAGGATGGGAATATACAATAACGGTTAACGCAAAGGCTGAGGCTACCATAATTTCATCGGATCCAGAGCCGGATACAGAAGCTCTGACTGAGGCATCGACCGAGCCGTCCACCGAGGCAGTGACCGAGAATTTGACCGAAGTGGAAACGGAGCCGCCGACGGAGAATTCTACCGAAACCGGAACGGAGCCGCCGACAGAAAATTCGACTGAAGCGGAATCAGAGCTATCGACAGAGAATTCTACAGAAGCAGGAACAGAGCCGCTGACAGAGAGTTCAACCGAAGCAGAAACGGAATCGGCAACGGAGAACTCAACCGAAGCAGAAACGGAACTGCCAACGGAGAACTCGAACGAGACCGCGGCGGAGTCATCGACGAACGCTGTGACAGACGCGCAGACAGAGATTTCAGCAGAATCATCATCTGAGGCGGAGACAGCGGAAGCAGTGCAGACCGGTGATACGACGCCGCTTGTCACATCGCTGTTGGTGATGCTGGGTGCCTTTGGAGTAATATTTGTGGTTTGCCTGCTGCGCGGAAGAAAACTGATGAGATAGAGAATGAGAAAAGTTCCTATGAAAAACGCAATTATTCCGCAAAAGTTCCTATGAAAAACGCGATCCATTCTTGACACTGTTCGTTACGGATGCTAAAGTACGATCAGAGCAGCACTTATAACGGAGGTGAAGTATGGAAAGAGATATTATGCGAAATCTGGAAGCCTGGAAAGATTCGCCAAAAAGAAAACCACTGCTGATGACAGGTGTTCGTCAGTGCGGGAAAACTTATGTATGCAAACAATTTGGTGAACGATATTTTGAGGATGTGGCGTATTATTACTTTGAGGGAAATAAAGGGATTTCATCTGTATTTGACTATGATTTTGATGTTGATCGGATTTTGGACGAGTTAGGAAATGTGATCCGCCAAAAGCCAATTATACCCGGGAAAACACTGGTTATTTTTGACGAGATTCAGGCCTGCCCGCGGGCGATCACTTCGTTAAAATATTTTTGTGAAAATAAAAGAGAACTTCACATTCTGTGTGCCGGTTCTCTTCTGGGAGTATCGATCAAACGAGACGGCATTTCGTTTCCGGTTGGAAAGGTAGAACGTTTACACATGTATCCGTTAAGCTTTTCTGAATTCTTGCGGGCGGACGGCGGTGAGGCGATTTATTCAGGAATACAAAAATATGATCTGCGTCGTGAACTGCCGGAGCTGTATACGCAGAAGCTGGAAAAAGAATTGCAATATTACTATAT
>JAJBVE010000182.1 GCA_020859995.1 Clostridiales bacterium | reverse complement strand
GGATGATATTATGGAAGAAAACCTGAAAAGAATTTTTTTGAGCCATGGTGGGGTCCTGAGAACGAGGGATCTGCGTCAGTGCGGCTATTATAATCAAAAAATACAAAAATTGATGGAAGATGGAGAGATAGAACAGATTCGTCGAGGATACTATCAGTATATGGACGAGAATGCATATTCTGAAGCAATTATTATTGCTGCGCTGTTCCCTGACGGTGTTGTATGCATGGAGAGTGCTTTGGATTTTTATGGATATACAGACAGAACGCCATCGGCATGGCATATAGCGGTTGACAGTAAAACCTCGCGGAGACGGTTCAACATTTCTTATCCGATTGTAAAACCGCATTTTATTACGGCAGAACGTTTTGTAATTGGTATTACAGAAGCTGAAATTGAAGGAACGAAGCTGCAGATTTATGATCGGGAACGCACAATCTGTGATTGTCTGCTTTACCGTAATAAAATGGAAGCGGAGGTTTTTGCCGGAGCAGTAAGGGGTTATCTGTCCGACGAAAAGCGAAATGAGTCCAGACTTGGGAAATATGCGAATGAACTTCGGGTTCAGAAAAAAGTAAGGGAGGTACTTGGAATATGGCTATAAAAAATAAAAGTGCATCCGCACTTGCGAGACTTCGTAATCAGGCGAAAGAAGAAGGTATCAGCTATCAGATGAGTTTACAGCTGTTCTTTCAGGAAGAGTTTTTGCGGAGACTGTCGCATTCACGATACAGAGATAACCTGATATTAAAAGGCGGGATGTTCATATATGTTCTTACTGAGTTTGACAGCAGGCCAACAAGGGACATGGATTTTATGCTTCGAAGCCTTTCAAATGAACTTGATAACATAAAAAATGTCATGGAAGAGATATGCAGCATTCAGACGGATAATGATTATATCTGGCTGGAGGTAACTGGGGTGGAGCAGATTACTCTCGAAAAGAAATATCCGGGAGTGAAGACAAAATTTATTGGGCATATCAATAATGTCAGAGTACCATTTTCGGTGGATGTGGGGATTGATGACGTGATAGTCCCGAATGCAGAAATCAGGGAAATCGCAACAAGACTGGAGGGATTTGAAGCACCAGAGATTTATACATATTCGCTTGAGAGTACTATTGCAGAAAAGTTTGACGCGATTTTGCAAAGAATGGATACTACCAGTCGGATGAAGGACTTTTTTGATATCTATTATCTATCGAATGTGTTTGATTTTGATGGTGGGTTACTTAAGGAAGCTGTCTCGGAGACTACCAAACACAGAGGTCGCGAACTGGAAGAAGATGTATTTGCGAGAATCGAGAAGTTTGATGAGTCAGAATTTTTTCGGATTCAGTGGTCTAAATTCGAACCGGCTGTAGAAATTAATCTTCCGTTTTCAGATACTTTGAAGCGTCTGTCGGATTTCCTTGAACCAATTTATGCTGCTATTTTGCATGGAGAGGAATTTCAAGGTCAATGGAAGTGTGAACAGAAGAAGTGGATATGTTAGCGATAACACCCATATGCGCCAAAATGCCCCAAAATGGGCAAAAAACGCCTTGATATGTTATGTCACACAGTCAAAGGGCAAAAATTGCCCTTCGATATGTTCGCACATACACCCGAGCTGCGTGTGACATCAATATCGTTTTCTCGTGCCACGTCGAGACGGTGGTATTGATGTCAAGAAACAACACACAATGAGTTAAAACAGGCGTGAAAACAGGGGCTTTTGCCACTTGACCGGAGAAACGGTGAGGTGGTGAAAGCCCTTTCGTGTTTTCTGACAAAACATATCCATGTGGGGAGATAAGTTCAAGCGAGAATATGAAACTACTTTTTAGAGGGTGGGTTGCGGATACGAAAGGATGTCGTGTTCAAAGCAAGCGCAGCCATTCCGCGCATTTATCGTCTGAAGTTCCAGAGAGACATCTATAAAGACCTGCGCAACCTGGAGCAGGCGGCTGGCAACTCCGACGAGGGGCAGTCAAACCTCGACCTGTTCTCTCTGGAGATGTTTGAGAACATCGCCTACATCATGGCAAAGCACGCGGAGCCGGACAAGGTTCCTGACTCGCCGGAAGAATGGCTGGATGAGTTTAACACCTTTTCCATTTATCAGGTGGTGCCGGAGATTATCAAGCTGTGGGGCTTGAACATCCAGAGCGATGTCAAGTCTAAAAAACTTCGCAAAAGTGAGCGGGAAATGACAACTCCGCTCTTTCTTTTGCGCTGTGTGCAGCTGGGTATCGCATAAGGGATTTGGATTTGCTGACTATCGGGCTTGTGAACGATATGTATGTATAGAGCGGAAACGACTCGTATTCCGGATGGAAGAATGTAAGGCTGGCCGATCAGCATGACATGGACGTCTTGCCGATTTGCAGAAGGAACTTCTGAAAAAGGCCAATGCGAGACAGGCCTATGATGACATCGCGGATAAAATCGAGGAGCTTCGCAGAAAAAAGCAGGAACTTCTTTTAGAAGATGCCAACGATGAGGGAAGCCGCCAGCGGGTGGAAGAGATGGAGAAAATGCTTGATGAGATGGGGACGGCGGTTATGGAATATGACGAGAGCCTCGTCCGGAAGCTGATTGAGAAGATTACGGTTTATGACGGCCATTTCGTGGTGGAGTTTAAATCGGGGCTGGAGACGGAAGTGGCGATATAAGAGCATAAAAAACTGAAAAAATCACATTTAATACCCACTTTTATTACCCACCTGTGTTATAATAGGTGGGTAATAAAAGTGGGTATTAAATTGTAAAGGTGGGTAATACTATGGATATGGCGATGGATATTATAAAAGAACTCCGAGAATACGATTCCGAGAGAGAATGGTTTGAATTCAAAGAAAACTGGTTTGTGGCAGATGAACTTGGCGAGTATATATCGGCTTTGTCAAACAGTGCGGCCATAGTTGGAAGAAAGTATGCTTATTTTGTGTGGGGTATAGATGATAAAACACATGAAATCGTAGGAACAAGCTTTAACTGTAATCAGGATGTAAGAAACGAGCCGCTCAAGCATTATCTGGCAAGGCAGTTGAGTCCGGATATCAATTTCGTTTTCGAAGATGTGATTATCGAAGATAAAAAACTGACACTTTTGACTATTCCAGCAGCAAAGACGGTGCCTGTTTCTTTTGCACGGGAGCGTTATATCAGAATCGGCTCAAGCAAGGAAAACTTGAGGAAGTATCTTGAAAAAGAGTCGTTCTTGTTCGAGGTCTTAAGGCACGGCTTTCCGACGATAGAGAACACACCATCAGAGTATCAGGATCTGACTTTTGAAAAACTGCTCATATATTATGGAGCAAAGGGATTGAAGCTGAATCCAGACACCTTCAAGAAGAATCTGTCGTTTTACACGGAGGATGGAAAGTACAATATATTAGCGCAACTTTTGTCGGATAATTCACACATGCAGATAAGAGTGGCGATTTTTTCTGGAAAAACGAAAGCTGATAATATGTACTCTGTCAGAGAGTTTGGAAATCAGTGTTTGCTGTATTCACTGGACGAGGTGCTTCGTTATGGAGATGTTTTGAATATTATTCAGGCAGATGAGAGAGACCGTGTGGTGGAGAGGAAGGAAGTTCCTCTGTTTGAAAATGAGGCTTTTCACGAGGCTGTGATTAACGCGTTTGTGCACAATAAATGGGTTAGCGGTAATGAACCAATGATAACAGTATATTCTGACAGAATTGAAATCCTTTCGCGAGGTTCTCTTGCTCCAGAACAGACGATGGAAGGCTTTTTTGCAGGCGAATCGGTGCCCGTGAATAAGAAGCTGTCGGAGATTCTTCTTCAGCTTCATATAAGTGAGAAGACAGGCAGAGGTGTGCCAAGAATTACTCAGAGGTATGGGAGAGAGGCATATGAGTTCAGAGAGAATTCCATCGTTGTAACAATTCCGTTCAATTGGATCAATGTTATGGGCGACAAAGCGGGTAATAAAGTGGGTAATAAAAACGCCGTTGCAGAATCAAAGGAAGCGGCATTGACTAAAACGCAAGTGCGAATTCTTGCAGAGATAAGGAACAATCCCAATATTACGAAAGCACGAATTATGGAGAAGCTTGAAGTTGGTAAAACAACAGTCGATACCGGGATTTCAGCATTGAAAAAATTCGGCTATATTGAGCGAGTGGGTTCTAATAAGTCAGGTTATTGGAAAATTCTGAAATAGAGATTGATATTGGTCTGATGGATATGTTCGCGCATACACCCATATGCGCCAAAAGGCCGGATACAGTAAAAAGTTTCTGGAGGAACATCGGGAAGAAATTGCCATGCACAAAGCGGCAAAGGCAAAAATATTTATAGAACTTGTTGCATTGATTGTAAGAAATAAAATATATACATGCCTGCAGGAGGAAGCAAAAACAACAATAAGAGGAAGGATTATAAAGCAGTAAGCAGTTATCTTATTTTATCGCCGTTTAAGCGGAAGGAAGATCTATTCGCAAAGGTTTATGCTGATAGATTTGACTTCTCAAAATGCAGTGTGGAGTTGAATACATTTTTTCGTGCATTTTTCACAATTTTTATTGATTTATTTGTGGAAATATATTATAGTAGACCATATGAGCAGAAATGCTGTACGAAAGATAATAAAAGGGTGTTTTCAGGCACGGCGTGTACAATAAGGAGGGTTTTGCGAGTGATTTCGAATCAGGTTTTACAGACGACTTTGGACGGGTTGAAGGCGATCAGCAGAGTGGATCTTTGCGTGCTGGATACAGAGGGCGTGATGTTGGCGACTACTTTTTCTGAGGCGGAGGAGTTTCGTGATTCTGTACTGGCCTTTGCCGGTTCGCCCGCGGATAGCCAGGTGGTATCAGGCTGCCAGTTTTTTAAGGTTTTTGACGACCATCAGCTTGAATATATTCTTCTGGCGAACGGCAATAATAATGACGTCCACATGGTCGGGAGGATGGCGGCTTTCCAGCTGCAGAATCTCCTGGTAGCCTATAAAGAGCGCTTTGACAAGGATAATTTTATCAAAAACCTGCTGCTGGACAACCTGCTGCTGGTCGATATTTATAACCGCGCGAAAAAGCTTCACATAGATACGGAGGCCCGCCGTGTTGTATTTATTGTGGAGATTGACCATGAAAAAGAGATGGGGCTTCTGGAAAATATCAGGACTTTTTTTGGCACGCGCTCCGGAGACTTTATTACGGCGGTGGATGAAAAGAGCATCATCGTAGTGAAGGAGCTTGGCGAGCAGGATACCTATGAGGATATGGATCGGACCGCGGAGATGATTCTTGACGCGCTCGGCGAGGAGCGGAAAAAGGAAGCTCTGATTGCTTACGGCACGATCGTCGGCGAGATTAAAGAGGTTTCCCGGTCATACAAGGAAGCGCGCATGGCGCTTAATGTCGGCAAAATTTTCTTCGAAGAGCGCAAGGTGATCGCCTACAGCTCCCTCGGGATTGGGCGGCTGATCTACCAGCTTCCGATTCCGCTGTGCAAGATGTTTATCAAGGAGATCTTCGACGGCAAGTCGCCGGAGGACTTTGATGAGGAGACCCTGACCACGATTAACAAATTTTTCGAAAACAGCCTGAATGTCTCCGAGACCTCCCGGCAGCTGTACATCCACAGGAACACCCTTGTCTACCGCCTCGACAAGCTTCAGAAGCAGACCGGCCTGGATCTGCGCGTGTTCGAGGACGCGATCACGTTTAAGATTGCTCTGATGGTCGTCAAGTATATGAGCTATATGGAGACGCAGGAGCATTAGATTGATTTCACATAAGCTTGGAGAAAGACTCTTTTTGCTGGTTACAAACAAAATGCTTGCATTCCTGATGCACTTGTGTTACCATGCCTGTAGTTAAGGCTTTTCTTAATGAATAAGGCTGGCAAGTGGTCGGAAAGGAGGATTTATGGAAGAAGATATGAATATTAGCGAAATTCTTGTGCAGATAACAGAAGAGAACCAGACCAGAAAGATTCTTGAAATCTTAAATGAGTGTGAGAATATCGAGGAGGCAAAGAAGAAGGTTCGGAATTTGCTTAACTAATGAGTGGAGAAGTTAGATCGGAGGAAAGGATATGGTGACAGCTATGACTGACAAACAGATGCAATTTATAGCGTGGTTGATTACTACAGCAACGGACAAATGTAAGGACATGGATGAAGTCAGAGCCATGAATGAAGAGATCCGCAGGCATTCAGCAGGCATAAAAGCGGATGAAGATGATAAGAAATCAGAGTGATTGTTTTATGAAAAAGAAAAACAGCCTCAGGCAGATCAATCTGCCCGGACTGTTTTTTTCATTTTGCTGCTGCTTTACATTCGGACATTCGAAATAACAGGCCTCGGGCCGTCTGCGTTGCAGGCTGTATGCCGCTTGTGCATCATATGCCTGTTTTATAGCGGCTTCGAAGCGATTACTCAAATTGTGACGCGTACAATTTATAGTAGAACCCTTTCTGCGCGATCAGCTCGCTGTGGGTGCCCTGCTCGACGATGTTGCCCTGGTCGACGACGAGGATGCGGTCGGCGTTCTGGATCGTAGAGAGACGGTGGGCGATGACGAAGCAGGTCTTGTCTGCCATCAGCTTGCGCATGGCGGCCTGGATCTGGCGCTCGGTGCCGGTGTCGACATTGGAGGTGGCCTCGTCGAGGATCAGCATCCGCGCGTCGTAGAGCATGGCGCGGGCGATGGTTAAAAGCTGCTTCTGGCCCTTGGAAATATTTCCTCCGTCCTCGCCGATGATGGTATCGTAGCCGTTGGGAAGCTGCATGATGTAGTGATGGATTTTCGCGGCCTTTGCAACGGCGATGACCTCTTCTCTGGTGGCGCCTTCTTTTCCATAGGCAATATTTTCATAAATCGTCCCGTTGAACAGCCAGGTGTCCTGCAGTACCATTGCGTAGGCGCGGCGCAGGCTCTGGCGGGTCACATCGCGGATTTCGTTCTGATCTACGAAAATCTGCCCTTCATCCACATCGTAGAAGCGCATCAGGAGATTGATGATTGTCGTCTTTCCGGCGCCGGTCGGACCGACGATGGCGATCAGCTTTCCGGCGTCCGCATCCAGGCTGAAGTGGTGGATGATGGTTTTTTGCGGATCGTAGCCGAAGGAAACAGCCTGAATCTTTACATCCCCGCGCACATCGGTAAGTACCGCCGCATTCTCTTTATCTGGAATTTCTTCCGTCTCGTCGAGAATGTGAAACACGCGCTCCGCCGCAGAGAGCGCGGAGAAAATCTGCGTGGTCACGTTGGAGATTTCGTTGATCGGTCCGGAAAATTTTCGCGAATACAGGACGAAGGAGGAGATGTGCTCCAGCGTCACGGCGCCTCCCATATAGAGCAGGGAGCCCAGGATTCCGATCAGCGCCAGGCCGAGGTTGTTGATGCTGCCGACGGTCGGCCCCATTGTCATGCCATAGTAGTTTGCTTTATAAAAGGATTCCGTCGCTTCCTGATTGTACTCTTCGTAATGATCGAGGAAGGTATTTTCCTGCGCATAGGCGAGGACGGTCTTCTGACCGGAAAAAATCTCCTCCACATAGCCGTTCATGGCGCCGTAAGCAGCGGAGCGGCGGGAAAAGAGCGGACGGGTAATGCCGCTCATGTGCTTCGTATAGACGGTCGCCAGCGGAATCGTGACAGCCATGGTCAGCGTCAGAGGCGGACTGATGTAAATCATCATTGCCAGGGAGCCGACGACGGTGACCACGCTCGTCATGATCTGCGTCAGGTCGGTTGAGATACAGACGCAGGTGACGTCAATGTCATAGGAGACATGGCTGATAATGTCGCCGGCCGCGTTCTAGTCAAAATAGCGGACCGGGAGCTTCATCAGCTTATTGAAGACATCGGTTCGCATCTGCTGCCCGATTTTCCGCCCAACATTCATCATGATAAAGTTGATGGCCAGCGTGATCAGAGAGGATGCCACATAGAAAATCAGCATCAGCCTCGCGTAGTAAAGCACACGTGAGAAATTGACCTGTCCCACGCCTGCCTCGGCTTCAGCAATTGCTTTTCCGGCGAGAATCGGGCCGGTCAGCGCCATCACGTTGCTCACCAGGCAGAGGAAAAGCGCGAGGATCATGATATATTTATAGTTCGCCGTATAGCGGATCAGGCGCAGAAGAGTGCCCTTGCGGTCCTTAGGTTTTGCATTGCGATTTGTGTTTTTGTCCATGATTTCCTTCACCTCCTTACGCGATCTCGCCCATCTGAGACTGGTAAATATCCAGATAGATGGGACAGCTTTTCAACAGTTCCTCATGTGTGCCGTAACCAATCATTTTCCCGTTTTCCAGCACCAGAATATGATCCAGAGCCATAATGGAGCTGACTCTCTGCGCGATCATGATCATGGTCGACTCGCTGTAGTCGGACTGGATGGCTTTGCGCAGGGCGGCGTCTGTCTTGTAATCCAGCGCGCTCGAGGAGTCATCCAGAATCAGGATCTGCGGGTGGTCGGCAATCGCGCGCGCGATCAGTGTCCGTTGCTTCTGGCCGCCGCTTAAGTTTGCACCCTTGATATCTGCTTTGTACTGGTAAGCTTCGTCCAGTCCGTCGATGAAATCTGAAATGTTTGCCGCCTGTGCCGCACGGCGCACCTGAAAATCGTTCAGATGTCGGCCGAAGGAAATGTTTTCAAACAGCGTATCGTTGAAAATGGTATCGTTCTGGAAAACCACGCCGAACATTTCCCGCAGCTCATCCTTGCCGTAGGTGCGCACATCCCTTCCATTTATGTAAATGCCGCCCTGATCACAGTCGTAAAAACGCATGAGCAGATTGATGATCGAGGTCTTTCCGCTGCCGGTGGCGCCGATAATGCCCAGAGACTCGCCCTGTTTCAGGGAAAGGTCGATGTTGGAGAGGCACTGTTCGCCGGTCTTGTGGTAGCTGAAGGATACGTGGTCAAATACAATGTGCGCGTCGGTCTGTATTTCGTGCCCTTCTTTCGGCAGAACCGGCTGGTCGTCCGGCACCTGCAAAATGAGGTCAATCCGGTCTGCGGAGGCAACGGCTTTGGAAGCCATCATAAAGATGCGGTTCAGCCCCATGACGCTTTGCAGAATCATGTTGAAATAAGTCAGAAACGCCAGAATGACGCCGGGCTGGATGAGGCCATTGTTGACGCGGCGTGCACCGACGATGGCCACCAGCGTCAGGCCGATATTGAGCGTCAGCTGCATCAGCGGACCGGGCGTGGCCATGGTGATGCTTGCGTGGATATCATCTTTGGTGAGCTGACTGTTTGCCTCCTGGAACCGTTTCTTTTCATAGGATTCCTTGGAAAGAGCCTTCACCACGCGGATCCCGGTGATGTTCTCACGCATCACGCGGATAACCCGGTCCAGACTGGTCTGGACTTTATCGTAAAGCGGAATCCCATGCCGGGTAACGAGAAAGATCACCACGCCCAGGATCGGCACCAGTATACAGAGAATGCCGGAAAGAACCGGATCCATGATCATGGTGATAATGATTCCCCCGATTAGTGTGATGGGAGAACGGATGCCCATGGCCTGCACGGAAAGCATAAAATCCTGGACATTGTAGGAATCTGAAGTCATCCGGGATGTCAGCGTCGGCAGTCCGAATTGGTCAAACTGAGAGCCCGAGAGGTTTAATGTTTTCTGAAACATATCATGCCGCAGTGTGCGGATGGAATCCGCCGCCACTCCGACTGCGTGCCGGTTGGCAGATACATTCAGGCAGCGGCATACGACCGCGACAATCACCATCAGAGATCCCCAGAGCAGGACCCGCATTACATCGCCGAGAGGGACGATCTGGTCGATCATATATTCGAGAATATAGGGGATCAATAATTCCGAAAGCGTGCCGAACAACTTCAGCGTCATACTGCCGGCAATCCGCCTGGCGTAGGGTTTCATATAGCGTATAATCAGGTTCATGGCAAATCCTCCCAGCTCAGATGCAGCTTGCGCAGGATCCGGATCAGCTCTTCCTGCTCTTCATCCGTGAGATCGCGGTAGAGCCGCCCCTGTTTTCTGCGGTGCATCAGGTCGTGTTCTTCCAGGTCTTTTCTCCCGGCGTCGGTGATGGCAATGATGCATCTGCGCCGGTCTGTCTCATCCTTTGTCCGGGTAATAAAGCCCGCATTCTCCAGCTTGGTGAGAATTTCACTCACACTCCCGGACTGGATGCAAAGCTGGTTTTGCAGATCATGCTGCGTCATCGGTCCCTGGCGGGAGAGCAGGCCGAGGATTTTCCCCTGACCGCGGCGCCCGGAATAATGATGGACAAAGTGACAGGTGTAATTCATCAGATCCGAAAGCGTATCCAGACGAGCCTGCCGTTGTTCGGAAAGGCTCTCGATGGATGTATTTTCATCGGAAGTGTCCCCGTGGGAAATACTTTTGGCAGAAATGTGGGAGATATCTGCCGGAGAGTTCAGGTATTCCTGATTCATAAAAACCTCCATCCTGTAAATTCAATCAATTGTACCGTGAGCATTCTAACAGAGATAGGCATAGATGTCAAGGTACCTAACAATCAAATTCCAAGGTACCTTACAATCTGCATTACAGAGTTGCTGTGAGGCACAGGGATGAGGCGGATAGGGTAGAGAACCTTCCCTATCTGATTAAGTACAATATCAATAGCCGGGTTCATGGAAACGAACCCGGCTATCAGACTTTTATGAGGTGCAGAAGCAGCGTTAGCTGCCGCATGGTAATTTACAGGAAGGCATTGGACTCAAGTGTCATTTCTGCAGCAACAGCTCCCGAATATCATCCGCGCAGTCCTGCGCAGGAAAAACCGCGTATCCGGCGAGCAGCTCCTGACCGGTGTGATCCACTGAGATATCCTCGACTAAAGAATAGGTTCCAGCCTCGAGTGCGGCAAGGGCTGGCACGTCCGCCCAGGAGCGCATATCGGAGGTATCGACCTGGTCTTCGTAGAGCGCGAGAAATCCGTCGGCGTCTTCTACGATATAAATGCTGCTGATGGACTGAGAAAGGTCGGTGACCAGAAGGGTCATGCCTGCGGTCTGCATGTCGGAGTCTGTCGCGCTGCCGTCAAAAACGACCTCATAATCGTTGATTTCAACGTAGGCCGCTCCGTCTCCGTTCAGGTCGCCGACCAGTTCCTCCAGAGAGGTTTCCAGAGCGCTTTTTACATTGTCCGGGAGCGAGTCGCTGTGGACAAAGGCGATGGAAAGATCCGCCTCCTGCCAAGAGAGAATCGTCCGCAGCGCGCCAAGTCCCAGGCTTAAGACTACCAGAATCCCGACTACAAGCGGCCAGAAGCGGCGCATCAGGATTTCAAAGCGTTCACTGAAGGTGAGCGGGGCAAGCGGAGCGGTCTGCTGCCCGGCGGATTCCGGCCCGGCAGATTCCTGCGGCGCGTATGCATCCTGCTCGTCGAGAATCGGCCGCTGCAGCTGCGCCGTCAGCAAAAGCATCGGCCAGAACGCGAACAGCATCGCGAAGGGGACGCTGACCGGAAACATAGAAAGCCAGAAGGCATACCAGATCAGAAACACCAGCGCAGAGAAAAAAAGCCGCCCCGGATGCATTTTCAGAAATGTAAGCGCACTCTCAAGCTGTGCGGAAAATGGCTGCACATCAAAACACAGAGGGGTGCCAAGAGCCACTGTGACCAAAGAAAACAGGAAGAAATCCAGGATAAGGATGACCCACACCATCGGAGCGGGCAGCATGCCGTCCTCCATGACATTCAGGAAAAACTGTCCCACAAAAAGCAGGGCGGAAAGGAGCAGCCCCCAGATGGCACCCTGGATGACAGCACGCTTCCAGATGGCGGCAAGCGTCTGCTTCCATTCCCAGAACCAGGCATTATGGGTAGGACGGAAATAGTGAAAAGCCTGCCGCAAAAAGGCACACCAGAAGGGCGCGGCAATGGCGCCTCCAGTGAGTCCGAAAAGAAGGCTCAGCCAGAAATTTTCATAGATCAGTCCGAGGCTGACGCCCAGCATCATGGGCAGAAACGCGGCAAAACAGACCACGTTCATGAGCAGATTCTTGCCCAGGTGATCCCAGAATACCTGAAAATAGAGAGCAGCGCCCGTCTTTGGTGGACGATCATGTTCCGGAGCCGAGTTGAAAAAACTGTTGCCAAAAAGATTCATACTATCATCCGATCTCTTTCTTAAAATCTGATTCCCTATTTGTAAGAAATAATATTAGTCGTTACAGGTATTTGCCAGAGAAAAAAATACCTGTTGATTCTTTACAGAAGAGGAGTCCTGTCATTGATTTCGTGTTTCCCTGTATTGACTTTTCTGCAAATGCAGATAGCTGTTCTGCCTGAATTATAACGAGGTGTTTTCAATCTGTCAATTTGAATGTGGATGAAGAATGGCATGCATGACCCACGCAGCGCGGAGGGGGTGACATGTAACCTGTTGTGAACAGAACAATGAACATATTTTACAAAAGTGTAAAGTCACCCAAAAATAATTCACAAAAATTACAAAAATTCATAAAAAACTCTTTCTTTCTCTGGATAATTGTGCTACAATGCTAAAGACATCCGGGGTAAAACCCGAAAAACGTTGTGAATTTTATCCTGCCTGGCAGGATTTGTTTCACGAAAATATTTTAAGCAGGAGGAAAAGCAATATGAAGAGAAAACTTTTAGCAGCGGCACTGGCGGCAACGATGTGCCTGTCCCTGTGCGGCGGCATGACCGCTGGCGCGAGTGATGAGGAAGTTACCCTGAACTGGGCAGTATGGGATGTGGAGAGTACGGCATACTGGTCGGCAATGGCAGACGGCTACATGGCGAGCCATGAGAATGTCACGATCAACATGGTAGACCTTGGCTCCACCGATTACATGACCCAGCTGGCGACTCAGATCGCGGGCGGCAATGGCGAGCTGGACGTCCTTTCCATTAAGGATATCCCGGGCTATTCCAATCTTATCAACCTGGAGATGCTCGAGCCGATGAATGACAACCTCGAGCGCGATACGGCTGATTTCAACGGCGTAATTGAGCAGCTGACCGCGAGCGACGGCAACTTCTACGCAGTACCGTTCCGCTCTGATTTCTGGGTAGTATTTTACAACAAGGATCTGTTTGACGCAGCCGGCGTTGACTATCCGACAAATGACATGACACTTGAAGAGTTTGACGCCCTGATGCGTGAGATGACCAGCGGCGAGGGCTCTGAGAAGGTATACGGCAACCATTATCACACCTGGCGTTCGGATGTGACACTGTTCGGTATTCTGGACGGCGAGCACACCATTATCGACGGCGAATATGATTTCCTGCAGCCGATTTATGAGATGGTTCTCGCAGAGCAGGAAGACGGTGTAGTTATGGATTACGGCGAGCTGAAGACCTCCGGTCTGCACTATTCCGCAGCGTTTGAAAACGGCCAGGCGGCAATGTGCAACATGGGCAGCTGGTTCATCGCGACACTGCAGACCTACAATGCTGAGGCTGAGGCCAACGGCGTAGAAGAGATCAACTGGGGCATCGTGAAGTATCCGCATCCGGAAGGCGTGGAAGCTGGCACGACCCTCGGTACTGTTACCTCTCTGGCAGTAAATGCTTACTCTGAGAATAAAGAAGCAGCGATCGACTTCATCAACTGGTGCGTATCTGACGAGGGCGCGGAAATCATCGCGAACACCGGTACATTCCCGGCAGTCAGCAACGACAACATCAACGAGATCATCGCCGCTACGGAAGGCTTCCCGGATGATGAGGCTTCTGTAGAAGCTCTGAATACGGTAGCTGTATATCTGGAGATGCCGCTTTCGGATCAGGCTTCTGAGATCGAGACCATCCTCAACACCGAGCATGATGCGATCATGACCGGCTCTGAGACGATCGAAGAAGGTATCGCCAACATGAACGAGCAGGTACAGGCGCTTCTGGCGGAGTAAGGACGATGAATGCCTGATCGTGACAGAATCTGCCCGGACACATCATTGCTTTACGGACTGTGATTTGTGAAGCTATATGAACTGTGACTGGTGCGATTCCTAACAGGAACCTGTGACATACAACAAATGCAGCGGGCCGGGCCAATGCCCGGCTCGCTTTTCGATGTGCAGGGCTGCGAAAGAAAATTTTCAGCCTTCACGAATGCCGTTTTTTACAAAGAAAGGAGGCTTTTTTATGGCAAGTCAAGCGGTGCAGCCGACCGGGCAGAAGCGTATGATGAAGAAACAGACACGGACAAACCTGATCGCCTATTCCTTTATTGCACCGAATTTTATCGGGTTTGCGATCTTTACCCTGGTCCCGATGGTAGCTTCCATTATTCTGGCTTTTTGCAACTGGGACGGCGTCCATCCGGTCACCTTTGCCGGACTGGACAATTTTATCAGCCTGGCAAGCGACCGCGTCTTTCTGGCAGCGTTAAAAAACACGATTGTATATACGGTAGCAGTGGTGCCGCTGACGATGGTGTGTTCACTGGCGCTGGCAGTTTTACTGAACCAGAAGATCCATTTTCGCAACTTTTTCCGTACAGTCGCTTTTTTCCCTTATGTGGCGTCCCTCGTGGCAGTGGCCGCTGTCTGGAACATGATTTTCAGCCCGAGCATGGGACCGGTCAATATGTTTCTCTCCAGCCTGGGAGTGAAAAATCTTCCGCGCTGGGCTGCAGGCAAGGAGACGGCTATGCTGACAGTCGTCCTGTTCTCTGTCTGGAAAAATATGGGCTACTACATGGTAATTTTCCTCGCCGGCCTGCAGGGCACCAGTCCGCAGCTTGAAGAGGCTGCCACACTTGACGGCGCGAACCGTTGGCAGATATTCTGGCATGTGGTGTTGCCGCAGCTGCGGCCAACCACCTTCCTGGTGACGATTACACTGACGATTGCTTCCTTTAAAGTATATGATCAGATGTACATGATCACCCAGGGCGGCCCGGGCAACGCGACCATCACTCTCGTTTATTACATTTATAATGTGGCATTTGTGAATACGCCGAAATATGGCTACGCAAGCGCCATCGCTATGGTGCTGTTCGCACTGGTGCTGATTGTGACGATCATCCAGTTCCGCGGCTCATCCAATAATGACTGAAAGGAGGGGAGAGCATGGGTGCAAAAGAAGAAAAACTTCATTCCAAGACAGCTTCACATCGCATTATGATGACCATCATCTACGTGGTGCTGATCTTGCTGGCGTGTTTAATGCTGATTCCCTTCGTATGGATGCTTTCCGCGTCCCTGAAGCTGAATAAGGACGTGTTTGCGTTCCCGATCGAATGGATTCCGTCGAATCCGCGCTGGAGAAACTATGTCGATATCTGGACCAAGATTCCGCTGCTCACCTTCATCAAGAACAGCGCGAAGCTGACCATCATCGTCACCCTGCTGCAGCTGTTTACCTCGAGCTTTGCAGCGTATGCGTTCGCCAAGCTGAATTTCAAGGGTAAAAATGTGCTGTTCCTCGGCTACATAGCGACCATCGCTGTGCCGTGGCAGGCATACATGGTGCCGCAGTTTATGATGATGCGCTCCTGGCATCTCAATAACACGCACCTGGCGATCATCTGCCTGCAGGCATTTTCCGCCTTCGGTGTGTTCCTGATGAAACAGTTTTATGAAGGAGTGCCGGATGAGCTCTGCGAGGCGGCCCGGATCGACGGCCTGTCTGAGTACGGCATCTGGATGCGGATCATGCTGCCGCTCTCTAAGCCGGCTCTCTCTACGCTGACGATTTTCACCTTCGTCAACACGTGGAACGACTTCCTCGGGCCATTGATCTATCTGACCAAGAACGAGCTGAAGACCATCCAGATCGGTCTGCGTATGTTCATCAGCCAGTACTCAGCCGAGTACGGCCTGATCATGGCAGCGTCCATCATCGCTCTGATTCCGGTACTGATTATATTCCTCTCTCTGCAGAAATACTTCGTGCAGGGTGTGGCGTCCACCGGCATCAAAGGGTAATATCCCCAGACCAGACTAATATTCTGCGGCGGATTTACATTTATACAAAGGCTGGCCGCAGTAGGGGAAATGTGGTAAGATAAAGGCATCTCGTGATTACAAGATGCCTTTCTTTATGCATGATGCACAGAGCCGGGCATGACCTTATCCCATGCGAAGCGTGGGATGCCCGCATCCACAGTCGGAGATTGTGGACATGAAAGTATCATTTGGGAGGTGACTGCGAAAATGGAAGATTTCAGCAGCAGAAGCTTTGGCAATAAAAATAAGAAGGCCGGAAATGTAAATAACAGTAATTTAAATGACTGTATCCTAACAAACAGGCGGCAGATTTCAGATCAGGAAGCATTGTCCGCTCTGGACCTTGCAGTAAAACAGGTGAAAAAAAATCTTCCGCTTTATACGGACCATTGCCAGAATCACTCCAGCGTCAACGGGATTTACCCCGCCTGTGACAATGTACAGTGGACATGCGGCTTTTGGCCGGGGGAGATCTGGCTGGCCTGGGAGCATGTGTGCAGTGCGGACAATTTGGATATAAACAATCAGAGGCGGGCGGGAGCAGACAAGAAGAAAGATTCGGATGAATGCATTGCAGGACAAGAAGAATGTTCTGCCGGCAGCCTGTTTGCATGCGCATCTGAATATGCTGAAGAATTCCGTGCGGCAGCCATGAAGCTCTCAGAGAGCTTTGAATATCGGATTGAGAATAAGATCGAGGTCGATCATCACGATATGGGCTTTTTGTACACGCCATCCTGTGTGGCGGCATGGAAGCTGACGGGGGATGAAAAAGCGAGAAATGCCGCCATTCTGGCTGCCGATCAGCTGATGACCCGTTTTCAGGAGAAGGGCGAATTTTTCCAGGCCTGGGGAAAGCTGGGCGAGCCGGGGACCTATCGGTATATCATCGACTGTCTGATGAATCTGCCTCTCCTTTACTGGGCAAGTGAGACGACCGGCGATCCTCGCTATCAGGAAGCGGCTCGCAGACACATCACGACCTGCATGCGTTATTCCTTCCGGGCGGACGGTTCCACCTACCATACTTTTTTTATGAACCAGGATGGGACGCCTTCGCACGGCGAAACCTGCCAGGGCTATAAAGACGACAGCTTCTGGGCCAGAGGGCAGGCCTGGGGCGTCTATGGAAGCGTGCTGAGTTACCGCTATGACCCAAAGCCGGAATATCTGGAGATTTTTCATCGGGCGCTGGAGTTCTACCTGTCCCGGCTGCCGGAGGATCTGGTGCCGTACTGGGACATGGTTTTCTCAGATGACAGCGGAGAACCCCGGGATTCTTCATCAGCCGCAATCGTGGCCTGCGGTCTGCTGGAAGCGCGGCGGTATCTGCCGCAGAAAGAGGCTGATAAATGCGAAGCGCTTGCGAGACAGATGCTTTATTCACTGACGAAAAAATATACCATTTGGGGAGGGCGGTGTTTATCGGAAACGGATGACGATAAGAACTGTGGTGAGTCAGGCAATCTGGCTTCCCCTCCGGGCGCGGGACTTTTACTCCATGGAACCTACAGCAAGAAGAGTCCCTATAATACCTGCACCGAGGAAGGCGTGGATGAATATACCAGCTGGGGGGATTATTTCTACATGGAGGCCCTGACCCGATTGACGAGAGACTGGAAAAGTTACTGGTAAAAATCGGGATTTGCTCTTTTCTTTCCGGGCGTGAGAGGGTATAATGTTTAAGTAGAATGCCGAAAAAAGGGATCATCGTGTATGACAGGGAGGGGAAGTATGTGTGATATCAGGCTTTTTAGACGCGCCTGGCTGGATTTCAGATCCGCTCAGAACATCCTCGCTGTTCCCGAAAATGACGAAGCATACATTAATAACGTGGCTTATCACCTTCAGCAGGCTGTAGAAAAGACCCTGGTTGCTTTTCTGGAATGCGTCGGAGTGACAGTGCCCAATACACACGATATTGACAAACTGGTGCGCATGTCGAAAAACAATGGCTCCAGTGTCATTGTGACCCAGTGGATTGAAGATAAAGCGGACATGCTTACCCGCTGGGAGACGGATACCCGGTATGACATTGATTATTGTGTGGAAAGGAACAAAGCGGTCGAAGGTCTTGAGAAAATCAAAGAGTTTCTGGATGTGAACGGGCTCAAAGAGGAACTGCGTGAGGAACTGGAGACGGAAGAGCAAAAAAAATTGCTTGAAGGCTTTTTTTCCGAAGAATTTTGAGCCTGCCAGCGACTTTGAGTGGAATTGTTTTTACCAGGTATACAGGAAAAAGATGGAGAAAGCTGCTTCATAAAAACAGTTGTCTGGATAACGGCTGCCTGTACTGATAAGACGAAGCGCAGATCACATTGTTTGACTGTTAAAGGAAAATTTAAAGAGCGCTAAGAAATCCACGTAGCTTTAGATGCGTGGTCTACAAGGGAAACTTTTATCAGGATGGGCGGAGAGAAATCGGTATCCCATTCTGATACAGGTCAACACGTGTATGCTTTTCTTCAGGAAAGGATATGAATTAAAGTATGCAGATCGTACTCTGTTAAACTACCGGGCGTGGATTGAAATAAGAGAAAAATGCATAAGAGGAAAATGTGATATGAAACGCTATCATTACACCGAAAACGATTTCGCGGCGAAAAAGACCGCGCAGGAGTCGCTTCTGCGTCTGCTGAAACCGCTGCTGCCTTTTTATACGGAAGGCTGCGCGAGGCTGGAAATCGGTGTGACAAGTGCACACTATGAGGATGATTCCGTTCCGATGGAGGCGTTTGCCAGGCCGCTGTGGGGGCTGGCTCCGTTCTGGGCCGGCGGCGGACGGTCTGCAGAGAACAGCTTCGAGGCGATTTACCCCGCCGGTCTGGCCTCCGGGACAGACCCGGAAAATCCGGAATACTGGCATACCTGCCGGGATTTTGACCAGAAATTTTGCGAGATGGCGGCGATCGCTTACGCGATGCTGCTTTCCCCAGAGATCGTATGGGAACCGCTTTCAGACAAGGCAAAGAATGACCTGTGCGAGTGGCTATGGGAGATCAACCGTCACGAATGCTGCGCATGCAACTGGCAGTGGTTCGCGATTGTGACGAATCTTGCGCTGAAGGTGCGGGGCATGCCCTACAGCCGGGAGCGCATGGAATCCGGTCTGGCGATGCTGGAGGATTATTATGACGCGGGAGGCTGGTACCGCGACGGCAACGGCGGGGACAAGGATTACTACAATCCGTTCGTCATGGTTTCCTACGGACTGCTCTACGCCATGTTTATGGAAAAGGAAGAGCCGGAGCGCTGCGCCCGCTTTCGCCAGAGAGCGATTGACTTCGCGCGGGACTATCAGTACTGGTTCGCGGATGACGGGGCTTCAATTGCCTACGGCCGTTCGATGACCTATCGTTTCGCACAGGGCGGATTCTGGGCGTTTGCCCTTTTGAGTGGTACACAGGTGCTGCCGCTGCCGGTGATCAAAGGGATCCTCTCTAGGCACCTTGCCTGGTGGATGAACCAGCCGATTTATGACAATGCCGGCATCCTGACCATTGGCTATGCGTATCCGAACCTGCAGATGTCCGAGAGCTACAACGCGCCGGGCTCCCCCTACTGGGCACTGCTGGCGTTTGCCTTTCTCGCGTTGCCGGATGATCATCCTTACTGGACATGCGAATGTGCGCCGATGCCGGAGCTTGAGACCTTGCATTATCTGGAACACGCCGGAATGCTCCTGCAGCGCAATCACAACAACGTGGTCGCGCTGGTGCCGGGGCGCCTGCACTCGGACGGCCACAGCCATACGATGGAAAAATACGCGAAATTTGCCTATTCTTCCCGATTCGGCTTCAGCATTTCCCGGTCGCAGCTGACCCTGTATGAATGCGCGGCGGACAGCATCCTGACTTTTGAAATCAACGGCCGCTTTTATTCCAGAGACACTACTGAGGAGGGCTATACTATCGGTCCGGAGGGGATCTGCTGTAAGTGGTCGCCCGCGACTGGCATCATGGTCGAGACTGAAATTCGTCCGACCGAAAAGGGGCATATCCGGAGGCATCGGATCGTCAGCGAGATCGAATGCATGGCTTATGATGCGGGATTTGCGATCCATGTCAGTCCATTAGATTTCTTTCAGAAAGAGGACGGCCCATCCGCCATGGCCGTATGCCGGGGAGATTACTGCACGGTTACTTCACTTGCGGGTGACGGACACGGCCAGGTGCTCACTCCCGATCCGAATACCAATCTGATCGCGTCGAAAACTGTGATCCCGATGGCAGTCTACAAAATCAGGAAGGGGACCCAGATGATTCTGACGGAAATCTGCTATCTGTAAAAAACGATATAAGAAATCGATTCTAAATCGATTTTATATATAGATAACAGCATTACATAACCGCAAAAAGAAACACGAGGGATGAAACAGCAAATGTTTCCTTCCTTCCAAACAGAGAAAGGGGATAAGAAAAATGGACATTCGTTATTCAGCAAATCAGCGCGATGTAAAGCGCTACACGACCGAGGAGCTGCGGGATGAATTTTTGATCCAGAACCTGTATCAGGCAGATCAGGTCGTCGCAGTGTACAGCCACGTGGACCGTATGGTGACTTTGGGCTGCATGCCGGTCAACGAGGAGGTTCCGATTGAAAAGGGAATCGACGTATGGGCAAACTTCGGCACCAGTTATTTTCTGGAGCGCCGCGAGATCGGTATTTTCAACATCGGCTGCCCGGGAAAGGTGACCGTGGACGGCACCGTATATCCGATGGGCAACAAGGACTGCCTCTACATCACCAGAGGCGCGAAGAAGGTCCTCTTCACCAGTGACAGTCCGGAAGCTCCGGCGAAGTTTTACATGGTATCTGCTCCGGCGCACTGCTCCTACGAGACCCGTCTGATTAAGATCGAGGACGCGGCAAAACGTCCGGTCGGCGCTGCTGAGACATCCAACAAGAGAACCATCAACCAGTTCATTCACCCGGATGTCCTTAAGACCTGCCAGCTCTGCATGGGCCTGACCGTACTGGAGCCGGGCAGCGTCTGGAACACCATGCCGGCACATACCCACGAGCGCCGCATGGAGATCTACACCTACTTCGACCTGCCGGAAGGCAATGTAGTCTTCCACATGATGGGCGAAGGACAGGAAACCCGCCACATCGTGATGCACAACGAAGAAGCCGTCATCTCCCCGTCCTGGTCCATTCACGCAGGCGCCGGCACCAGCAACTATACCTTTATCTGGGCAATGGGCGGCGAGAACCAGGAATTCGACGATATGGATAACATCGCGATCACGGATATGAAGTAAATTTTGTGCGTGATTGACAGGGAAAGCTATCATAATTGCAGCGTACAATGGGTTAAGGGAAACACACTGTAAGCTGGCACGTAATGGACTGGGTGTACAGCGACACACGTCGTTTACTATATTCAAGGAGGAGAACAACATGAGCGTATTAGATTCATTTTCACTGAAGGGCAAGGTAGCCCTCGTCACCGGAGCAACCTATGGAATCGGTTTTGCGATCGCGTCCGCATACGGCGAGGCAGGAGCAAAAATCGTATTTAACGGCCACAACGAGGAACGCCTGAAAAAGGCCGAGGAAGAGTACAAAAAACTCGGCATCGAAGCAAAAGGCTATCTCTGCGACGTGACGGACGAAGAGCAGGTAACATCCATGGTGCAGAAAATCAACGAAGAAGTCGGTGTGATCGACATTCTGGTAAACAACGCAGGAATCATCAAGCGCATCCCGATGTGCGAGATGTCCGCAGCAGAATTCCGTCAGGTCATCGACGTAGACCTGAACGCACCGTTCATCGTTTCCAAAGCTGTCATTCCGGGCATGATCGAAAAAGGACACGGCAAAATCATCAACATCTGCTCCATGATGAGCGAGCTTGGCCGTGAGACCGTATCCGCATACGCCGCAGCCAAAGGCGGCCTGAAGATGCTGACCAAGAACATCTGCTCCGAGTACGGCGGACAGAACATCCAGTGCAACGGCATCGGACCTGGCTACATCGCCACCCCGCAGACCGCACCGCTGCGCGAGCCGCAGGCAGACGGCAGCCGCCATCCGTTCGACCAGTTCATCTGCGCCAAGACACCGGCCAACCGCTGGGGCGAGACCGAAGACCTGACCGGCCCGGCAGTCTTCCTGGCATCCGACGCATCCAACTTCGTCAACGGACAGATCCTCTATGTAGACGGCGGTATCCTGGCTTATATCGGGAAACAGCCGTGATGAGGAAAAGAATCTTGCGTATATTATAAAGCCACCCGGCTGCTTTCTGGTGTTGGAAAGCGGCCGGGATTTTTTATATTCTTTAATCTTGGTAATTTCTTATAGCCAGAATCAGATGTGGATGTTATAATTGTGCATGATTGCAACGAGCTATCCTGGTCAGAATTTGAAATCGCAAAAATGGGAATTTTGCGTTGCGGAAATGGATTATCAGTATCGAGATTAAAAAGAAGAAGCTGGGGCGATTGGATATGAAATATAACATTCCTGACAAAGTGCTGAAGGAGATTCGTCTTTTCGCGAAAAAACATGACGTTAAAAAAGTGATACTCTTTGGCTCGCGGGCAAGAGGCACACATACGGAAAGAAGCGATATTGACATTGCAGTTTGCGGAGGCGACACTCTCGGACTATATTTAGATCTTGTGGAGTGCTCCCATACGTTGCTGATGTTCGATGTCATAGATCTTGATAAAGGGATCGATAATGAATTAAAGCATGAAATTGAAAGGGACGGGATTGTAATTTATGAAGAAGCTTGATAATTTCTCGAACTGCCTGAGTGATCTAAAGGCCGCAGATTTTACAATGGCTGATAATAATGTTATTTACAGGACAGGTGTGATTGGCCAATTCAACCTTTCTTTTGAACTTGCGTGGAAAGCCTTACAGGCTGCCTTACGCTTGCATGGCGTGGAAGGAGCTGAGACTGGCTCACCACGCGAAATCCTGCAGCTTGGATACAAGGTGGGGTTTGTCAGCGATGAGAGTGTATGGCTTATGATGTTAAAAAAGCGTAATACCATTGTTCATGTTTATAATGAGGACGAGGCGAGTGAATTATTACTTTTCATCCGCGACAGCTTTATTCCAGCTCTGAGTGATTTGGAGAATACCTTGTATGAGAAGGTTAAAGGGATTGAGGAGTGAAAATAAATGTTTCTGGATAATACATTTTTTTTGATGAATAAAGACCAAAAGCTTCTGACCTTTCAGGTGCACCGTTCAGAACTGGGGACGCTGAAATTTGAAGAAATCTCCCGTGAGGGAGGCATTCTTCTGCCGATTGGTTTTTCCGATATTCAGTCATGGATTGCCCAGCGCCAGGCCCCTAAACACCGGGTGCATATAGAAAAGCTTCTTCGTCTGTGCGGGTGTTATGATTTGGAAGGTTATATTCGCGTGACTTACGCTTTGAACCTGAATGATACATTCTGGGTCTGTCCAGCGGCATCTGACCTGGCCTGGGACCGGGTTTCTCTCTTTCAAAACGATTTCGATGAGACGATTGCACGCCTGGCTTTTGAGGGTGGGCTATATGGAGAAAGCTTTTCCACTACCTCTCCTGAATTTGGAACGAGTGGTTCCTTTGCAAAATGTTGGATACGGGAAAATGGGAAGATTTATCTGATGAAACAGGGATCTGAAGGGGCGCGTAATTCTGGTCTTGAACCCTATTCCGAAATGTACGCCAGTGAGGTGGCTGCCGCGTTTTGCCGGACGTATGTGCCTTATCAGACAGAAATGTTTCGGGGAAAGCTGGTTTCCCGGTGTCCGCTTTTTACCAATGAGCAATTGGGGTTCGTGACGATTCATGCTGCGGCCAGGGACATTCTGGATCCGGAAGGGATTCTTTCCTATATGGAGACCTATGGCGCGGACGATGATTTCCGGCGAATGGTCGTACTGGATGCGCTGATCATTAATACAGACCGCCATCGAGGAAATTATGGAATGCTTTTTGACACGGATACGCTTGAAATTACCGGGATGGCGCCGGTGTTCGATCATAATCAGGCGCTGCTGCCCTATGCGGAGGAAGAAGATTTTCGGAATATGGATGCCTATCTGGCGGAGCGGCCGACCCGGATTGGGGAAGATTTTAACGAAATCGCGTATGGCCTGCTGACCCCGCAGATTCGTTCAGATCTGCAAAACCTGACCGGATTTCAGTTTAGCAGAAACCGGGCATACGGTTTACCCGAAGAACGCCTTTCCGTGCTGGACCAATTGGTTAATACGCAGATTGACAGGATTTTGCATCGGAAGCGTTTATATATCCGGCAGTAGTCTCGCCTGGAACGGTCATTTTTGGAAAGCAGATGCGAGTGATTACGCTGGAGGTTGCGGCAAAAGAGCAGAGAGAAAGAGTTGAGGAACTGTCGAGATAATCGTATTATGGTTACACTGCGGGGCTTCATAGCGTAAAGTGAACAGGAAGGTTAGGTGCCAATATGCTGGGCGTAATTATTGGGGATATTGTGGGTTCCCGCTTTGAGTGGGACAACTATCGAGCAAAAGATTTTGACTTTTTGAATCATAAATGTTTTTTCACCGATGACACTGTTATGTCACTGGCTGTATGCAAAGCACTTCTCGAAAGTAAGGATGATTACAGTGACCTTGGTGATAAAGTGGTTTATTATATGCAAAAAGTGGGGCAATCCTATCCAGACTGCGGATACGGAAGCAAATTTCACGAATGGATGTATTCCAAAAATCCAAAGCCGTATAACAGTTTTGGCAATGGCGCGGCCATGCGCGTAAGCTCCTGTGGCTATGCAGCATCATCGCTGGTTGAAGTTAAACTGCTATCCAGGAAGGTAACAGAAGTTACGCATAATCATCCGGAGGGAATCAAAGGCGCAGAAGCCACGGCAGTAGCTGTATATATGGCACGGACAGGAAAGAACATTTTAGAAATCCGGGATTATATCAACGACAACTACTACCCTATGAAGTTTACATTGGATGAGATTCGTCCGACATACCAATTTAATGAAACATGTCAGGATACGGTACCACAGGCACTCATGGCATTTTTTGAGTCGAAAAGTTTTGAAGATGCGATTCGCAATGCAATCTCGGTGGGCGGAGACAGCGATACGTTGGCAGCAATCACTGGTGGCGTAGCAGAAGCCTATTATGGCATATCGACGGATACACGAAAACTGGCATTGACATTTCTGGACGAAAAACTTTTGAAAATACTGGTGGAGTTTGAAAACAAATATCCACCCAAGATGGAAAAAATAATTGGAAATGCCAGTGTTGGCATTAGCTCTGGTACAGGCAGGAAAAAGGTAATGGGAAATAGCAGAGAAGAAATGATGCGTTCGGCCATGGATGTAGCAGACAGGGAATTGCAGGATAGTGCTTCGCAGTCTGAAGAAACGACAAGTCAGAAATTATACAGCCATCTGTTTGAAGCCTGTAATATTCTGCGCGGGCCAATTAATCAGGATGAATATAAAAGCTACGTGACGCCGATTCTGTTTTTCAAGCGTTTATCCGATGTCTATGATGAGGAAATAGATGCTGCGCTGGAGGAATCCGGCGGCGATGAGGAGTATGCTGCTTTTCCGGAAAATCATCGTTTTGTAATCCCTGAAGGATGTCATTGGCGTGATGTACGAGAAGCAAGTGAAAACGTTGGAACCGCTATTGTAAATGCGATGTATGGGATTGAACGCGCAAATCCAGATACTTTAAATGGTGTTTTCTCAAGCTTTGATGATGCAAACTGGACAGACAAAACCAAACTCTCCGATGAACGTCTGAAGGATCTGATCGAGCATATGTCTAAGATTAAGGTCGGCAATAATAATTACTCGGCAGATGTGATGGGGGACAGCTATGAATTTCTGATTAAGAAATTTGCTGACCTTTCAAAAAAGAATGCCGGGGAATTCTATACGCCGCGCTCTATTGTAAAATTGCTGGTTATGCTGTTGGCCCCCAAGCCTGGTGAGTCCGTGTACGAAATCCCCACTCAACTTTTAATACAATTTGGCGATAGCTTATGTGCCTGAGTT
>JAJBVE010000105.1 GCA_020859995.1 Clostridiales bacterium | reverse complement strand
GTTGCCCCCTGTTTTACCTGATAGAGCCATCCCGGCATCTGCTCATTTTCAAGCAGCTGGTAGGCATCCGTAACATGTCCGAGTCTGGTCAGTGTAGGAAGTAAAAATACAGTTGATAAGAAACCAGTACCAACACAATGTTTAAAATAATCAAGAGCACGGACAAGCTGATCGCCCATCTCCTGTTCCATCTCAGGTTCTACGAGTCCAAGCGCAAGCGGACGTACCAGCTTTGCCTGACGATTCGTCCGGGGAACACTCTGTAAAAACAGTTCCTGATAAGCGGCCTTCGCACCGTCTGCATAGCGCTGGTAGCGCTTCGCATCCTCAGTTTTACCTAAAACGGTCGCGATCTCTGCCATAATATTCATGGAATAATACATATAGGCGGTTGCCTCTTCCGGATGAAGTACTTTTCCTATACCGCTGGCATCATCCCTGAATTCAGCTGGTTCCAGCCATTCTCCAAGCTGCATACCCTTTTCGTAAAGGAACTCCCTGTGCGGGACATCCGGATAGGCCGTTTCTTCAACCGGTCCGATATTTTCAATCATATACTCCGCTGTCTTTGCACAGATTTCATAATTTTTTTCTAAAATATCCCGGTCACCATACTCTTTATAATAGCGGTAGGGAATCAGGATTCCGGCATCCTGCCATCCAACGCTCGCACCGGCGGTATTATACATCATATCAATTCCGTTGAGCGGCACGACTGCCGGAATCAATCCATCCTCATTCTGATCGTCGCCAAGATCTTTTATCCATTTCGCAAAGAATGGCGCGACATTATACAAATAGCTTCCTGACCGGAAGAAAATCTGCGCATCTCCAGTCCACCCCAGACGCTCTCTTGTCGGACAGTCCATCGGAAGATCAATGTAATTGCTTCGCATACTCCACAGAATATTCGAATATAATTGATTGATCAAATCCTTCGAGCAATGAAATTCTCCGGTCTGTTCCATGTCCGAATACACAGCAATCGATTCGAATTCCATAGTTTCCGGATCTACATCTCCCTCCACAAGTGCACGCTGGAATCCGAATAATGCGAATTTGGTTTTGTAGATATCCTCTCCGCCGCTGCAGACAAATTCCACCACCTGCCTTGGTGTCACCTGCAGTTCCCCCTGTATCTGATCCAGCGCCCCCATCATCAGAAGAAGCTCTGTATTGGTGTCATATTCGTTCACGGGCTTCTTCATAACCATATTGTCCTGAGTGAACTCTCCGTTAGCATCAAGAACTTCCCCCAGTGTCAGCTTGATTTTCTGCCCCTTTTCGCCTTTTACCCGGAAGGAAATAAAACCGGCCAGATTCTGTCCAAAATCGACGACTTTCTTTCCG
Organism: Clostridiales bacterium; assembly: GCA_020859995.1. GTDB lineage: Bacteria > Bacillota > Clostridia > Lachnospirales > Lachnospiraceae > Choladousia. The sequence continues at coordinate 24,596 of JAJBVE010000105.1, read as the reverse complement.
GAAGGAGTCGTGATAAGCTTTCCCTTAAATGTCTCCTTCTCTTTTATCCACACATTATTCGATGCTGACGGAACGACCTGTACCTCTGTCAGTTTTGCGTTTCCACTATAGCTCGGCGTTCGATTCGCATCTACAATTTCCCCATCCTTAAAATCATTGAAACGGATTGGGCCATCATTTGACCATGCAAAGCTGTCATCCGTGCCAATAACGTCTGTTGTCCCATCCAGATATGTGATTTCAAGCTGGGCAAGCAGTTTCGTCTCACGTCCAAACACGTTGGTTTTACCAAAGCAGCCAATCGAACCTCGATACCATCCATCGCCAAGTATGAAGGACAGGCTGTATTTACGCTTCTCTTCAAAATACTCCGTCACATCATAGGTCTGATACTGAATACGCTTATTGTAATCCGTAGACCCCGGTGCCAGCACATAATCACCCACACGCCTGCCATCAATGGCCGCCTCATAATATCCCATAGCAGTCGCATAAAGCCGAGCCTTCTTCACTTCTTTTTCAACAGCGAATTCTTTCTTAAAATAATCCGCCGGATAACGTGCATTCTTCTTTGGCTCATAATCACCTTTCATCCACTGTGCCTTCCAGTCCGATTTCTGCAGCAGGCCTATTTCAAATACAGCAGTTTCTGTCGTACTGATCTCTTCTTCGCAGACATCCTTTTCATCCCAGAGTCTTACACTCCAGGTAAGTACGTCACGACTTACAAGCGGCTCGCCCTCATAGGAAATCAGATGCATTTTTGACGATACTACCTTCCCACTGTCCCAGATAATATTTCCTTCCCGTTTTACAATAATCTGATAGGCACTCTGTTTCTTTCCGCCTTCACAGTGCCAACTGAATCTTGGGGTTGTAATATCAATTCCAATCGGATTCTTTAAATACTCTGTTCTCAGATGTGTTGCTTTCATTTGTCACCCTCCAATTACTGTTTTTCAAAAACACTCTCCTCTAACCAGGTGATTGCAAGCTCCGGCCAGACGGACACCTCTTTTACTGCGGTCGTTGATGGATCCATTGGTATGCCTGAACTGTTTTCTGCCATCGTATCCAGGCTGCCAAACATAGTAAGCAGCTGTTTCTTTGCTTCTTCCGGTACGGGAAGCAGATCATTTTTTATGGCATCTGTTATTTTCACAATCTGCTGCATGGTATACAGTTTCCCGAGTTTTCCCGTCGCCCATTCTTCATTGGAAAGCGACAGCCCATGAGGTCCTTTGGGGAAGAGATGGTATTCAAATGGTACGCCTGCCTTCTGCAACGCAGAAGCCATAAGCATGCTGTTCTCAACCGGAACATCCTCGTCTGTTACTGTCTGCCACAGAAACACAGGCGGTGTCTGGTCTGTTACCTGTTTTTCCAGGGAAAAATACGTAAGTTCCTCTTCTGATGCGTCCTTGCCGCATAATGTATCAAAAGAATCCCTGTGTGCCTTCTCTCCCGATGTAATAACCGGATAAGATAAAATCACGCCCTGCAGCTTGTTTGAAATATTTTTATATTCAGGATTTGTATCTTCCACATCCTGCCAGTGCACAGCAAGGCTTCCCGTCAGATGTGCTCCTGCCGAAAATCCAACCGCCACCATCCGATCTGTGTTTACTTTAAAAACATCCGCATTTTTGCGAATATAACGGACGGCTCGGGAAATATCATTCAGCGGCTGCCGTTTTAATGGCGCTACATTAATCAAATCGGTTATATATGTCAGGACAATCGCCTGATATCCGGCTTCGTAAAACCGTTTTGCAACGATTCCCCCTTCTGTTGGTGATACAATTCTGTATCCGCCGCCGGGAACCACAAGCACGCATGGTCTGATCTGCTCATCCTCATGAATATATGTATGGATGTTAGGAACAAATCCAAATGCTCCTGCGTAACTGTACTCTTCTTCTTTCCATATCGTATACGTATTTTCTAACATAAATCCGTTCCCCCTCGTTTTATTCGGTGACTGCCTCTTTTTTCTTATTAAGTTCTTCCCTTATTCCGGCAAATCTTATTATCCCTCTCATTAACATTCAATTTCAAATGGCACCGCCGGTATCCCCGCCTTGTTATAAACATTCACTGTAAACCACGATGTCTGCGCAAATTTAATCTGTATTCTGTCGGTTACGATTTCCGGAAGCATGAGAACCAGCTGATTATCCTCGATTCGGAATGTATAAGGCAGCTCCTCCGCCTCGGCTACGTACAGTTTCAACGCTTCTATTGTATTTCCGGTCACATACAGACCGCCATCCGCATTCCGGAAGGTAATGTCGACTTCTGCTCCGTTCTTCCGGGCAGATACAGCACGGGGCGCATCGCAGAAAACAGCTTCCTTATAAACATGCCCTCTTGCAAGCAGCGCCAACCGCTCACCGACTGTTTTTTTGTCCTTCGGATGAATGTCATTCTGTTCTCCCACATCCGAAATCGAGCAAAGATATGCGTTCTTCACCGTGTCAGCAACCTGCTGCTGGCATTCACGGATAACCGGGTAATGATTTTCCTCCGTATTCCAAAGCCATTTCTCATAACCGGGAAGCTGAACGATAAGAAACGGAAGCGTATCATCGTTCCAAAGTGTCCGCCAATCGGCAATCAGGCCGGTTAACATATCCTTATATAAAATATTTTTCCCCGGAACATCATCGCTTTCTCCCTGATACCACAGGAAACCACGTACTGCATAGGGTGCAATTGTTTTCAGCATATGTTCATAAAGACAGCCCGGTATTTCTGTCGGCTGCATCTCGCTGTAAAGTTCATTAATCGTACTCAGGTCAACCTGCATCTGACTAAAAAACTTCTCGATTTCTTCTTTAGAAGGTGTCCGCGGCATGATGAACTCTGAAAATGGATCAAACAGGTTACCCTTGTTATTCATTGGATTTCCATACTGTTTTTTCCAATATTCATCCATATCCATAGTGGAAATTCTTTTTGCATAATCCTGCATCCAGGGCAGTCCGCATGTCCTTACTGTTTCCGGATTCATCCAGGCACACGCTACGGTCCCACCCCAGTTGCAGCCAATGATTCCGACAGGAACATCCAGATCCTCACAGATCGCTTTTTCAAAATAGTAACCGACTGCGCAGAAATACTCCAGGTCCTCTGCAGAAGCATATCTCCAGACATTATAGCGGCTGTAATCAAACTGTTCCAACTGGCCGTCATAGCTGACCTCGGGCACATCAAAAAAACGGATCCGGCTATTCGGACAATCTTTTAACGCATCCTGCAAATGCTTTTCATAGCGCATATGAAATTCCATATTTGACTGTCCGCCGGCAACCCACACTTCACCAACCGCAACATCCCGGCAGATAAACTGCTCATCTCCTGATCGGATAATTAACTGCTCAGATTCCGATGCGGACAGTGCCGGCAACACCAGCTGCCAGTCGCCGTTATCATCAACCGTCGTTTCCGCGCACTGCCCCTGAATCTCAGCTGTAACAACCGCTCCTTTTGTGTGGGTTCCCCAGACAGGAACCGGTTTATTTCTCTGTAAAATCATACCATCCTGAAAAATAACTGCTGATTGCAGCATAATCGTATCCCTCCTTCTGTTTTTTCCTGTATCATCCTAATCAGACCATTTACATTTTTTCTTTCAGAGTAACTTTAACTTCGTAAGAAATGGTCTGTCCCGGTTCCAGGAATTTCAGCATCCCTGTTTTCCGCATCACGTCGCGCCCATCCGGATAGCAGTTTCCGCATTCCAGCCCAAGCACGTAATCACGGACGCCCATCATCTTCCATTCCACAAAACCATCCAGCTTTCCGGCATCGAACTGAATTTCCAGACCAACGCCAAGCTTTGGCTGCCAGATGGCTGCGCTGCCTTTCTGATCAGCAAATTTATGATAGTAACAGCGTTCCTGATAGCCCGGCTGCGGTTTCTCCATATGCATCCAGTTGGCTATGTCTTCAAGCGCGTGTGCATCCCGTGCCGTCACGGCTTCGGAAGGAATTGTGATCACACTGTCTTCATCCAGAAGCGGATATCCCATATTCATATGATAGAGAATCTCCAGCGGCTCCGTTCGGTCGCCGGTGTTCTCAATTTCATCCAGAATGGTAAACGTGTTCTCCTCTTTGGAAAGTGTCACCGTCCGCTTAAGCACCAGTTTCCGGTCGAAAATCACTTCATCTCTGGTAATAAAATGCAGACGGATTGCTGTCTCATCTTCTTCCCAATAGCTGTATGAACACGGCTGGTTGGCAATGGAGCCGTGCAGCGGCAGTTCTTCTCCTTCATCCACGCAGGGACTGCCCACTGCCTGAAGACCGCAGGTTGTCAGGAAACCCGCTGTAAATGACTTCAGCCAGTTTGAACCGGTACCTTCATAATAGGCAGGTGCAACATAGCCGCACGGGGAAAGATAACTCATATTCACGCCCCGAAAGCGCAGCCGGGTAATATCCCCGTTTCGATCCGGGGAAAGCGTAAGTTCTGTTCCTGCCCCGTTAAAAGCATGATACAGACGCATGCCATCCCCTTTACCGCCAACCAGTCTGCTTTCTTCCACGCCCGCAAGCTGGGCGCTGTTTCCGATATACGGATTCATACTCTCACTCCTTTCAAAACTATGGAACCTTCCACCAGAAGCTTCCTTCGCATGCATAGCAAGCAGCTACAGATGATAAAGCACTTATATGCTTTCCTTTTATCATCTGTAACTTCAACTTGTATCACTACATCAGCGGCCTCACAGCCTGATAGATTCTCTCATAACGCTTGAATATCTGCATGTATTTCTCATGCATTTCCTGCCTTGGCTCATAGGTTTGTACCTGCTCTACCATGTGAGCAGCTGCATCATCCAGATCTCTGAATGCTCCGATGGCAACACCGGTCAGCATTGCGGAACCCACCGTTCCAGCATCCACTGTTTTCAGTGCAACCATTGGCACGTTTAACATGTCTGCCTTCATCTGCATCCATACAGCGGAGTGAGCGCCGCCGCCAGTCGCATGAATCTTTTTATAATGAACGCCAGATGGTGCCAGCTTTCTGGCATTGAGTACCATCTCATAGACAACCCCTTCCATACAGCCGCGATAGATTTCGTCCACCGTGGTAGAGGTTGTCAATCCAAGGATTGCCCCCTTTGATCCTGTGTCCATATATGGAGTTGCTGCACCTGCAAAATGCGGAAGTACAAGTAGATTTCCCGGCTCCTCGCCATGGGACTCGACATACTGCTCCTCTAAATATGTATTTACGGACTTGTCTTCGGCTTTCGCAAATAATATTTCCTGCTTGGCAATCGTCTCTGTACACCACTGCATAAGTGCACCGCCGGTATAGGAAAATGCATAGGCTACGTATTTACCGGGAATCACATAAGGAACAACAGAGAAAAAGCCTTCATACATTGCATCCATATCCGGAAGTTCATCATAAATCGGAGTCAGACATTCAACGGTTCCTGCGCCGTCCACGGCTACGTCCCCATCCCAGGCGCCGGCGCCTACGGCTGCTGCCACCTGATCATGACTGACAGAAACCACCTTTGCAGACTGAGGCAAACCGGTCCTTATCGATGCCTCTATCGTCAGTTCACCAGCAACGGTTCCTGCCGGGACAGCCTCGGACATAAGACTTGTCTCTATACCGGCAGCTTCAAATATTTTTTCACTCCAGACAAGTGATTTGATATCAAACGCCATAGTTCGTGTTGCAAGGGAATAATCAATCTGGGCAATTCCCGTCAGATGATAGACGACATAATCTTCCATCAAAAACACATGCTTTGTTTTCGTCCAGACCTCCGGCTCATGTTCTTTCAGCCACATCATCTTGGGGATGGAGTACATCTGGTGCGGGCGAAGTCCTGTTGTATATGCAATCTCTTTTGCGCCAAGCATTTCTACCAGCCTGTCACATTCTTCGGCTCCTCTTGGATCCGTATAAAGCATGGCCGGATAAAGCGGCTGCCCCTTCTCATCCGTGCAGACAAAGGTTTCCCCAAAGCTTGTCACGCCAATTCCCGCAATGTCAGAATATTGCTCTGCCATCTCACGGATAACCTCATATACACCATCCATTACTGTTGAAATATCGATTTCATGTCCGCCTACCGCACGTTTTACGGGATAACTACGATATGCCTTATCAAGATATTTCCCTTGTTCATCAAACACGGTACACTTACAACCCGTTGTACCTATATCAAGTCCTGCTAATTTCATATTTTTCTGCACCAGCCTCCCTGCTTAATTATACCGTCACTTCATGATTTAGCCATTCAATATAACCGGGTATCCAGTCCCCATATTTTCTACGGCTTTTTAAGGATGCGCCAAATCCATGATTCGCCTTCGGAAGAAGAAGCACCTCGTGCCTCGTTCCTGTTTCATCCAGCTTTGAAATATATTCCATCGTGTGTTCCTTCACAATCAAAGCGTCTTTTCCGCCATAGCACAGAAACTGCGGAATATCTGAGGAATTAAAGTTATCTGTGCAGCTATATTTATGCGCAATTTCCTGTCTCTTCTTCTCGGTATCAATCTCCTCCGGTGAAAAACAGGCAGACAGCAATGGCATAAGATAGTGAAACCCCAAACATGGATATACTAAACCTGCCGATGCAATTTCATCACTCACCCGGTCGATTTCATCCGGATTGTAATCCATCGGGAAGAGATTCTTCCCCCGAATAAGGTTGATTAATCCGGCAACCTCGAATCCTCCGGCACTGAATCCCACCGCGCTGATCGTATCCGGACGGATTCCATAATCCGATGCATGAAAACGGATATATCGGACAGCCCTCTGCATATCAACCAGCGGTACCGGGAATCGATATGGATTTGTGCGGTACCATAAAACGAAAGCACTTATGTTCTGTTTATTCAACTCTTTCGCCATCAGATCGCCTTCGCTCTGGTTTCCTTCTCCATCACAGTCTGTCTGTTTATAAGCGAAACCACCTCCCGGTACGACTAATACAGTTTGCTTACTGCCCGGCACGGGAAACGGCACAATATATGGTTCATCCTCATAGGTATCTTTCTCAAATCCGCCTGCAATCTGCTGATAATAGGTAAATGTATCGTATAATGTCTTTTTGTCTTTATATGTTTCGCCTTTTAAACCAAAGACAAATCGAAGCATCAGTAACGTTTTACTGTGTGCTTTTTTTATATCCATATCCGTCAATTTACTTTTCTCAGAATTGTACGGAATCTGCTCTCCCCATATTTTTACCTTTTCCATTTTCTTTCTCCTGATAAGCAGCTCTATTGAATTTCAACAGGAACCTGGTATTTTTGTATCTTTCAAAGAAAGCACATGGACGTACCCGTTCCAATTCCATGTGCTTTCCTGTCATTTTTCCAGGCAAGTATTTATTTTACTTCAATGGTTGCATTTTTCGTTTCACAGCCTTCTGCAGAAATGCTGACCCTGATCTCCCCAGCTTCTGTACCGGCACGAACCACAGCCATTACATAACCATCAAAGGTCTCCCAGGTTGTATCATCATAGCTGCCGATCCCCCTTGGATCTGCATTGCCAAAGCCCTGGAGGATTCCTGCTCCTTCGACAGAAACAGTTACGGCTTTCTTCTCAAAGAGCTTATCCTCACCATTCTCATCAGTCAGGCGAACGGTAATAAATGCAAGATCCTCCCCATTTGCCCGAAGTGTCTCATTCTCTACATCGACTGTAAGTACAGTCTCGTCACCGGCCGTCTTTAAAGCTTCTCTGCCGTTTTCAACACCATTCGTGTAGCCAACTGCGACAAGTTCTCCCGGCTCATAGGTCATCTCATAAGTCGCAGTAAAGCCTGCAGCTTTTCCGGCCGGTTTTCTTCCAAGCGATTTCCCATTTAAGAACAGTTCCACCTCATCCGCATCACTGTATACATCAACATTGGCAGGCTTGCCTTCGTATCCCGGCCATGTCCAGCTTGCGACATTATCCTTCCACATCCACGCAGTCTGTGAATGCTGCATACCATATTTATCCACCCGCTCTACAGCGATGTACGGCGTATGGCGCAGGCCATAAACAATCTCGCGAAGATAGCTGATCGGCCGGCGATATCCAATCAGATTGATATCTCCCATGTAAGCAAGGCGATCCGGATATACCCCGGAAAAATTCTGTGTTCCGTCATAGTAGAAGGTTCCGGATCCGGCCTCTCCGATATAATCATAGCCTGTCCAGGTAAAGTCACCGAGAACATGATCATTTCGTTCCACAATATCCCACAGGCAAACAATATCACCAGGGAATGTCTCCGTTCCGACAACGGTCTTATTTGGATGGAGCTGTTTCTCTAATTCATGACGACCGGTCAGATAATTAAATCCGCAGATATCCATGGACTGGCAGGTTTCCTCTACGGTTTCTGTCATCAGTGGATGACAGGCCGCGGCATCCGCAAGCGGTCCAATCATCAATGCCATCAGACTATTGATCGCATTCGCCCCGTCAGAATTTCCACCGGCTTCCAGCTGATCCGCCGCTGCATTCTCCTGCCCCTGAGCTGCAAATTGTGCCATGATGTCCTGAATGATAAGCCCCATTCTTGCGCCGGACGAAACCAATCCATTGATTGCATTGGTAGTAAATCTGGAAGGATCCAATTTATGCAGCAGGTTGCAGAGCCTGCGATTGATCTGTGCACCCCTTGCGGTTCCGACATCCGGGATCTCATTTCCTACCGAATAAATGACCACAGACGGATGATTGTAATCCTTTTCCACCATGCGTGTCACTTCCGTCTCCATATCTTCCAGAAAGTAAAGCGCATAGTCATTATTATTTTTATGTTTGGTCCACATGTCTGTAAACTCATCCATCACAAGCATTCCATACTTATCGCATGCCGCAAGCATCGCCCGGCTCATGGGATGATGTGCACTGCGGATCGCATTGAACCCTGCTTCTTTCATCTGGCGGCATCTGCGGTCTTCTGCATCCGGAAGCGTTGCCGCCCCAATGACGCCATTGTCATGATGGATGCAGCTTCCGCGAAGCTTCACCTGTCTTCCGTTAATGCGAAGGCCATGCTCTGCATCCAGTTCCAGTCTGCGAATACCAAAATTCTCTTCACATACATCTAACACTTCTTCGCCGGAAACAATCTCAACCTTTAACTGATACAGATTCGGATTCACATCATCCCAGAGCTTTGCACCGGAAATCGCCACTCTCTGATGCACTTCTTCCGTTTCTTGGCCAAACATGGTAACAACCGAGGTATCTGTGGCAACAACCTCACCTGCATAGAGGATTTCAGATACTACTTTAATCTTCTCATTTTTTCTGGACACATTTGTAACGGTTGCAGTAATCTCAACGGTTGATGACTCTGCGGAAACGGACGGTGTATCAATCTTCACACCATCCGGGACAATGTGGATCAGATTTCCAACCATCAGATTCACATCCCGGTAAATACCGCTTCCGGAGTACCAGCGGCTGTTCTTCTCATGCTCATTGTTGGCAATGACCATAAGTATATTATCTTCCCCATAATTCAGGAACTTATCCAAACACACATAGAAGTTTGAATATCCATAATGTTGGGTACCGATCAGGTTGTCATTGAGATATACCATTGCACTCTCGTAGACGCCTTCAAATTCCACGGTTACCGTTTTTTCCGCCCACGCTTCCGGTGCATGAATTACCTTCGTATAGGTGTAGGTCCCGCCCGGAAAGTATCCGGTCTGTGTACCGTTTGCGGTGTCCGGTGTACGCTCCTCATGCACCATGGCGTCGTGCGGCAAATTCACCATCACGGATTCCGCGCCATCCAGTGCAATTGCAGACATTAATGTAGGGGCACCTTTCTCAAATTTCCAGTTGCCATTGATTTTTGTACGGATCATGATTTATCTCCTTTTCTCTGTTCAAGATCTGCTTTGATTTGCGGCATTTTTTCCTCCAGATCATAGAAATGGAGTAATATAAAGATCACAAATAACATAACTGCAGGAACAATTGCATAACCAACTCGAATACCAAGCAGCGCCTGTGCTGTCTGCTCAGCAGCTGTACCATCGTATCCAAAAGCTGCTAAAACAACTCCGCTTAGTGCTGAACCGACACCATTCCCAATTGTTGACCCAAGACCAGTTGCTGCGAAAATAGCACCTTCAACTACCTTTCCGTTCTTCCAATGTCCATAGTCCATAGTGTCAATCAGCATCAGCGGGCTATATGCATTAAATGGATAAGCAAAAAGTCCTGCAATGACAGTTAACACACACAATACTGTCAGATTTGTTCCGGCAAAAAACTTAAGAAGGCAGGCAATACTGGTTAACATAAAGAAAAAGCGTAATGGTTTGATCCGTCCAAATTTATTTGCAATCGGTACACAGAATGGTAAGATTACAATCGATATCATACCTACTGCGCTGAGTACCGATCCAAGGGAAATGTCTCCCAGAATCCACTTCGTATAATAGGTCGTTGGCGCATTTGCATAGGAATTATAAAAGTTCATGCCAAAATACATCAATGTAATAATCAGAACGTATTTATTTCCAAGGAACGCCTGAATGGTATCTTTTATAGAAACATGATCGTTTGATTCTCCTTCGCCGGAAGTGGTTTCCGGAATCAGCAGAAATCTCAGAGAACCGATAACAGCCATCGGAACGCCAAGAATCAATGCCATAATTCTCCAGCCATTTTCAATGGTTGAAAAATAAGCAATCAGAACCGGCAGCAGGATTGTTCCTACCAGCATGGCTATTGTTGATAAACCGCTTGTCAATACCTGAGCCTTATTACGTGCATCTTCATCCTTAAACACTCGTTTGAAATAGATCGTATCCACGCATCCAAGGAAAGTACCGAATACTGCCTGATTCAATGAATAGAAAACAAATACTGCAACATACTTTGCGGCATTTCCCCAGCCAGCCGGAACACAAAACAGTAAAATAAGTGTAATCCAGTACGGAATAACGCTTATTTCCCAGGGTCTTCCTTTCCCTTGCTTAAAATGTGTATTATCTATAATATAAGCGATAACAAAGTTGCTGATTGCATCTAAAATTTTTGATGCTAAAAGCATTGTTCCTACAATACCGGTGCTTAACCCCAGATAGTCACTGCAGAAAAAAGTAACATATCCGATAATAGCCCAACTAAAATAGGTTGATATCTGCCGGCTTGACCACAGCAGCCCGACACCGTGTTTTGGCATTGTTTTTCTCATGATCGTTTTTTCCTCCTGTAAAAAGTTTTAATTCTTCTGCCTTCCAATATCGTCAGGTATTCTTCCCCTGTTTCACAGCACATTCCTTACGCGTCAATATCCACCCATTCATATCCCAGATAAGTTGTAAACGCCTCTTTCAGCACATCCTTCATATGTCCCACACCAACGGATGTATGATGCTTAAAGCCGCCTCTCGCCAGACGAATCAGCTTGTTCTGCAGATCCGGAATCTCGCAAACGCCGCCGCATCCGAAGAAGCCATCCTCTATCGGATCCTCTGTAAACTGCGCCTCACTGGCGTATACGATCAGCTTCCCGTCTTTGGTCTGGCAGTTCGAGATCGTGGTTGGGAACGCCTTAATCCGCCCCTCGTTGCAGCCCCATCCGGAACCCGGATCATTTTTGGCAAACATCTTATGCTCGGTCACCGTTCCCTTTGCTGTCATCAGGGTCTGTGCCACCGGACCGCAGTGGAACAGAATGACTTTGTCCTCTTCATCGCCGTAATTGTTGTTCCAGTCCAGAACGGCCGTCGGCTCCTCGCTCGCCAGAGCCATCGCGCGCATCGTGATTGCTGAGCAAAGGTCGATCTCACAGGAGGCCACGATTCCTCTGTCATTCAGCTCACTGAGCAGCACGCAGGGGCAAACTCTTAAGTAGGTTTCCATTTCATTCCAGCAGCGCAGCGTAATCACATCCAGGTGATATTCTTCTATGTATTCGTCAATCACGACGGATATTTTGGCAAGCGTACACTTGTTTTTCTCCGGCACCCGGGTAAAATCAGTATAATTTTCCAGTGTCTCGATTTTCTTCACAACTGACTCGGCGTCATCCGCCATATGCTCTACCTTGTAGATCAGTTCTGACAGATCGAAGGATTCGACATTGATCCCGTATTTCTGAAGGCCAATCTCATCAAAACGAACGGTCTTAAAAGCCGTTGTTCTGGCGCCGATGCAGCCGACATTGAACCGCTTCATACCATTGACTACCCGGCAGATAGCGGCAAAATCCTTCAGATTCTGCGCAAACGCTTCCGAGAGCGGATGCACCACGTGCGGCTTCATCACCGTAAACGGCACCTGATACTGGGTAAACACGTCCGTCACAGAAAATTTTCCGCAGAAGGCATCTCTCCGGTGCGCAAAGTCCAGCTTGCCCGGTTCATCCGGATAGGCCTGCAGCAGAATCGGTACGCCAGCGTCCTGCAAGGCTGTAATCGCACCATTTTCATCTGCAAAAATCGGCATCGAGAAAATCACGCCGTCATACTCGCCTTCATGCTCCTTCAGCCATTTCGCATACAGCAGTCCCTCGTCTCGGGTCTCAATTCCGCCGTATCTCGTCAGCTCCGCGTCCATCGCGATATAATGGTAACCGGCGTCCGTCACGGCTTTGATCATATCCTCCCGCGCCCCGTAAATCAGTTCTCCCGGCATAAACCCGCGGTTGCAAAATGCCAGTGCAAATGTCATTTCCTTTTTCTTCATTTCTGCCATCTCCTTTTCTTATATCCACTGCAGCCGATATGTGAATTCCCGCAGTGCTGCTCTTTCAAACATGCACGATTTCATTCCTGCTCTCTGGCGTTGCTTACAGTCACACCTCTCTGGCTTTTGTGTTTTTTTCGTGACGCAGCAAACGCGGATGCAGCATACCATCCTCGACCGTTACCGCAGCTCTTATTTTCCGCAGAATACCTGCAGTGCCTTTTTGACGTCTTCCTTCATTGCCTCGATTCCCCAGCAGGCGACATCATGGTAATATACCGGCGTATTTTCCTTCTGGCATTGCGCAACTTTCTTTGCCACGCCTTCTCCTCCGGCCTTCGACATATAAGTAAAATAGTTGATTTTCCGGATTCCTTTTTCGATGACTGTCCGATAATCCTCCGGGCTGACTCCACTCCCGCCATGCATTACAAGGGGAACATCGACCCGTCTGTGAACCTCATCGAGCACATTCATGTCCAGCTTCGGTTTGGTCAGATACAGCCCGTGCGCGGTACCAAACGAACAGGCCAGCGCATCGATTCCTGTCTCTTTCACAAACTGTTCGGCATCCTCCGGATTTGTATAAATCTTCGCCGGTTCGGATCCGCTTTCTTCCTCCTGATACCCCATCTCCCGCTTTCCGAGAGTACCGATCTCCGCCTCCACCGAAGCTCCTGTTTTCTTAGCCATGCGAACCGCAGCACAGGTATTATCCCGGTTCTCCTCGTATGGCAGTGCAGACCCGTCATACATCACAGAAGTAAAGCCCAGTTCCAGCGCCTGCTCCAGATATTCCAGATGCTCCCCGTGATCCAGATGTACGCAAACCGGAACCGCCGCATCCTTTGCACACTGCAGCATTACCTTTCCTATGACGCGAAGCGGACTGATGCTCTCATGCACCTCCGCATGCATGATAATGACCGGAACATTCAGTTCCTCCGCAGCCCCGATTACTGCCTGGATACTCTCCAGGTTCGGAGTGTTAAACGATCCGATTGCTATTTTTTCTTTTTCTGCAATTTCGAGAATTTCTTTCAGATTAACTAACATGCCTGTTTCTCCTTTTCACTCAGATTATGTTTCTGCCTGAAGTTGTCTTGTAAATCTGTTTTGTAAATCTGTTTTGCGAATCTGTTTTGCGAATCTATCCCGGGAACCTGTCTTTCGATTCTGTCTGCAGTATAAAAGAAATCGCGAATGGATTATAGTGAAAAACATTTTAAATATTGTAAATTTGTCCAAACTTATTTCATATTTTTGAATTGTATGTTATGATACGTCAGGTGCAAGTCAAATATCCGTGCAAGCTATGTCATAAGGTGTCGGCTTTTCTGACGGATTCCTTATGACTCCGGCTACTTGGCTCGTTGCTTTGCGGAAATGAAAAATCAAAAAATATCAGGAGAAAAAACCTATGAGACTTGAATTTGACAGTGACCAGCTGTTTCAGCTGATGAAAGATTTTCATATACTGACCGGGATCCGCATCGTTCTATTTGATGATGAGTACCAGGAACTTCTTTCCTATCCCGGCAGCGACTGTACGTTCTGTCACTTAATGAAAAGCAGTCCTTCCGGTCTAAAGAAGTGCCAGGAAAGCGATGCCTATTCTTTCCAGCAGTGTAATGCCGATCAGCACTTGATCATCTATCACTGCCATGCCGGGCTGATTGAGGCAACTGCCCCGTTAATTGATAACCACATCGTAATAGGATACCTGATGTTTGGACAGATTTCCGATGCAAATTCAGAAGAAGAACTGAAAGAAACTTTGTCTGATATCCCTGTAACAGACGAGTCAGATATTTTTTCTGAAATTCCCCTAAAAACAGATGAACAAATTCATGCCGCCGCAAAAATCATGGAAGCCTGCACCTTCTATGTGATCCAGAATGAAACCATCCTTATGCGCAGGCAGAATTTTACAAATAATCTTCGGACATTCCTGTTGGAACACCTGTCAGAAAATCTGGATGCAGAGAACATAGCTTCCTATCTCGGAATCAGCAGAAGCAAGCTCTATATGACCTGCAGTAGATATCTCGGTATGGGGATTGCGGAATATGTGCGCGATCTGCGGCTGGAAGAAGCGAAGAATCTTTTGAAAACGACAGATCTGTCAATTACAGAGGTTGCCCAGCGCGTAGGTTTTGAAGACTACAACTACTTTTCCAGAGTATTCAAAAAAGAGACCGGATATTCCGCAAGGAAATACCGCGATCTCTTTCGATAGTTTGCAGCTGTTCAGTACCTTCACAGTTACGATAACTCTTTTGCATGTCTTTCGATGGCTGCGTGGGATGACAACGACACAATGCCGACTGCGAACTCCATTGTTTTTAAATACCACTTCTGTCTGCTTTTGTCAGAAATCATCCATTACAGCACAGACACCGGCACCAGCCAGGTCTGTCTGTTATAAGGCAGGATCTCATCACACATACACAAAATAATACCTGGCTGTATATCCATGTGAAGTTTTTCCAGTACCTTAAAATTTTTATCCGGGTGAGCCGGGGTTTTGCTCTTTTTGATCTCTATCGGATACAACTTATCTCCTTCCGGAATCAAAAGATCCAGTTCCTTTTTATCCACATCACGGTAATAATATAAATCCGGGCGTTTCCCCGCATTATAATAGCTTTTTACAATCTCTGAAACCACCCAGGTCTCAAAAAAAGCGCCGTCCATTGCTCCGCTTTCCAGAGTCTGCGCGGTAGGCCATCTGCAAAGATACGCCGCCAGTCCGGTATCCAGAAAATATACCTTGGGTGTCTTTACCAGACGGCTGGTCACATTCGAAAAATAAGGTCTGAGTATATAAATAATGCCCGACTGTTCCAGTATGGAAACCCATGCTCTGGCAGTCGGCGCGGATACGCCGATCGCGTTTGCAATCTCATCATAGCGCAGCTCGCCGGATGTCCTGGCCGCCATAAATACCAGAAAATCATAAAAAGCGCTCAGCTTGCCAACCTGGGCAAGATCACGGATGTCCCGTTCAAGGTAGGTATTCACATAATCCATATAATAGCGTTCCCGATCCATATCGGCTGCAGCCAGCTTCGGCATTCCGCCGCGGAAAATCTGTTCAAAAACCTGGTGGATGTTTTTCGGCACGCCGTTCTGGCTGCGCGCACGCAGCGAATCCAACGAGGGATGAAACAGCTGCGCAGGGCGTCCCTCGACCTCTGCCGCAGAAAGGCCCGACAGATCAAACACTGCCACCCGTCCGGCCAGAGACTCAGAGACGCCCTTCATCATAGAAAATTTCTGTGATCCGGTCAGCCAGTATCTGCCATTGACCTCTTCTCCATTCAAAGAGCGCTGGTCGATGATGCGTTTCATTTCCAGCAGCAAGGACGGCACTCTCTGGAATTCGTCTATCAAAAGCGGAGCGCCATAGGTTTCAAAGAACAATCCCGGATCCTGCATGGCAAGCTGTCTTGCATTCATATCATCCAAAGTAACATACCTGCGGCCGCTTTCCCGCAGATGGTTCAGCATCGTGGACTTACCGACCTGGCGCTGTCCGCATACCATCACGACAGGATACTGGCGGGAGGCCTCCAGGATCTGTCCTTCCATATGTCTTTTGATATACATATTTCTGTCACCTCCGGTGAAAATGCTGGTGTTTGTATTTTTCTACTTTGCAATTATTTCAGGTCCCCTCTGCTTTTCCCATTGTTTCTGTTCCTTTTCAGGAAAAACCTCTTTGTCATTTTCGAGTTTTCTAAAATTTGATTTTATTTTACTCGAGCATCTGTGAGATGTCAATTTCTTTGTAAAGAAAATCCGGAAAGATTTTTGCAACAGCCATTTTCTAACACTCAAATTTAAACAGCACCGCCGGAATCGTGCGTCCGCGTGCCTGAAACATTTTGGGGCGCCATAGGCGCCCCATCGTGCAGCTGTAACCATTCAATTATTATTAATTCTGCGCAAGCCATTCATCCGCCAGCGCGTGAGCCATGCGCAGGCTGTGCTGCACCGGCACCATGCCATCCGCCGCAGTTGCCCAGAGAACCCCCGGCAGGTCTTGAAATGTTTGTTATATAGCTTTCTTTTATGCCATCTGCAGAGCCATATAAGCTTTCGCTTCTTCCATAGTTAAAGAAAACTGCCTGTCATCAGAGCTCCCGGATCGCGTCCTTCATGCTTTTCACATACTCCGCGACCTTCGGCACGCAGTCTGCGCCGTATTCCTTGCAAATCCGGACAATGGCGGAGCCGACGATGACGCCGTCCGCTTCGCGGGCCATTTTCGCGGCCTGCTCCGGCGTGGAGATGCCGAAGCCGATCGCGCAGGGAATGTCAGAGGCCGCGCGGACAAGCCGCACCATCTCGCCGATGTCGGTGGTAATCTCAGAGCGGACGCCGGTCACGCCCAGGGAGGAAACGCAATAGATAAAGCCCTCCGCGGCGGACGCGATTTCCGCGATGCGCGCATGGGAGGTCGGGGCGATCAGAGAGACCAGTGCCAGGCCGTTTTCGCGGCAGGTGACGGCAAACTCTTCTTTTTCCTCAAAAGGAACGTCCGGAAGGATGATGCCGTCCATACCGACTTCGGCCGCTGTCTTTATGAAGCGCTCGATACCGTAGGAGAAAACAACGTTCGCATAGGTCATGAATACCATCGGAATCTGCGTGTTTTTGCGGATTTTTTTTACCATGTCAAAGATCTTGTCCGTGGTCACGCCGCCTGCGAGGGCGCGGTTGTTCGCCTCCTGGATGACCGGGCCTTCCGCAGTCGGGTCAGAGAAGGGAATGCCGAGCTCGATCAGATCTGCTCCTGCTTTTTCCATCGCGTAGACCAGCTGCTCCGTCACCTCCAGGGACGGGTCGCCGCAGGTGATAAACGGGATGAAGGCTTTTCCATGCGCAAATGCGCTCTGTATCTTATTCATAAATATCCTCCCCTCTGTAGCGCGCGATCGCCGCGCAGTCCTTGTCGCCGCGCCCGGAGATCGTGATGACGATGATCTGATCCGGATCCATCGTCGGGGCCAGTTTTCTTGCGTAAGCAACGGCATGGGCACTCTCGATCGCCGGGATGATGCCTTCCAGTCGTGAAAGGTATTCGAAAGCCTCGACTGCCTCATCGTCCGTGATCGGCACGTATTCCGCGCGCCCTTTGTCGTAAAGATAGGCATGCTCCGGTCCGATGCCCGGGTAATCCAGTCCTGCGGAAATGGAGTAAACCGGCGCAATCTGGCCGTACTCGTCCTGACAGAAATAGGACTTCATGCCGTGGAAAATACCGAGCTTTCCGGTGGCAATCGTCGCCGCGGTCTCCGCCGTATTCACGCCGCGTCCGGCCGCCTCGCAGCCGATCAGCCGCACGCTCTCATCCGGGATAAAATGATAAAAGGTACCGATGGCGTTGGAACCGCCGCCGACACAGGCCAGCACAGCGTCCGGAAGCTTTCCTTCTTTTTCCATCAGCTGCTCCTTGATTTCTTTGGAAATGACGCTCTGGAAATCCCGCACGATGGTTGGGAACGGATGCGGACCCATCACGGATCCCAGACAGTAATGAGTATCGTCAATCCGCCGGGTCCACTCGCGCATTGCCTCAGAAACCGCATCCTTCAGCGTGCTGGTCCCCGTCGTCACCGGGTGTACCTGCGCGCCGAGCAGCTTCATACGGTAAACGTTCAGTGCCTGGCGTTTGGTGTCCTCTTCGCCCATATAGACCTCGCATTCCATGTCCATCAGAGCTGCGGCTGTCGCCGTCGCCACGCCGTGCTGACCCGCGCCGGTTTCCGCGATCAGACGGGTCTTCCCCATCTTTTTCGCCAGAAGCGCCTGACCGAGCACGTTGTTGATCTTGTGCGCGCCGGTGTGATTCAGATCCTCACGCTTCAGGTAAATCTTCGCTCCGCCCAGATCCTTCGTCATGCGCTCGGCATAGTAAAGCCGCGAAGGCCTGCCCGCGTAATTATTAAAAAGCTCTGTCAGCTCCCGGTTGAATTCCGGGTCGTCCTTGTAATGATTGTAAGCCTCTTCCAGCTCAATCACAGCGTTCATCAGCGTCTCAGGGATGTACTGACCGCCGTGTATACCAAATCTTCCACTCATTGTGTGTCCTCCGGGTTATTATTTCTATTGTTTTTCATTTTCCGACCGCCCGCAAAATCCGCACTGCCTCCAGAATCTTTTCCCGATCCTTTTTCCCATCCGTCTCGACGCTGCTGCTCATGTCGACGCACCAGGGACGAAGAGTTTTCAGGGCTTCCGCGATGTTATCCGGGCCAATCCCTCCTGCCAGAATATAGGGTCGTCTGATCCGCTCTGCGAGCTCCCAGTCGAAGGTCTTGCCGGTGCCTCCGCCCCCGTTGTCCAGAAGAACCATATCCGCGGACGACTGGTTCACCGCATCTGCCCAGCAGGAAAGCTCTTCTTCATACGTTTCGGAACCAGCTGGCAGGGACGGCACGCGAAACGCCTTAAAAATGGGAAAGCTTCCGAATGTCCGCAGCTGATGGATGTAATCCTCATCCTCGCTCCCATGCAGCTGCGCCACGCGGATCGTCCCATCCTGCAGCAGCTCCGCCACGGTCTCCACCGGCGCATTACGAAACACACCAACCGGGATGATTTTCGGAGAAAGATTTTTGCGCAGCGCCCGCACCTGGTCAGGCGTCGTGTTGCGGATGCTCTTTGGCACGTTGATAATAAATCCGCAGTAATCCGGCTCTGCCTCGTTGACATAGTCAATATCCACCAGGCGGGACAGACCGCAGATTTTGATTTTTACTGAATTTTCACTCATGATTTTATCCTTCGGATATTTTCTCCAATATTTGAACGAATAACACTCTTTTTCATGTCATGCTGTTCGAGCAACACGTTTTCCCTTCCCAAAGAGCACTCAGCATCGACTTATTACGCCACATCCTCTGAGCAGTATCGTTTGTTACCCTCTGCAAAACTCGTGCAGTATCGCTTTTACTCTCCACGAAGCTCGCACAGCACCGCTTTTCATTCTCTGTGAGGCTCGCACAGCACCGTTTTTATTCTCCGCGAAGCTCGCGCAGCATCGCCTTTTTGTCCGCTGCTCTCATCAATGTCTCGCCGATGAGCACCGCGTTCGTGCCATTTTCTACCAGCTTGCGGATATCGTCCGCATTGCGGATGCCGCTCTCTGACACAAAAAGTGTTTCCGGAGGAACCATTTTGCGGTAGCGGGCGCTGGTGCCGAGATCCACCTGAAAGGTTTTCAGATCCCGGTTGTTCACGCCAAGGATTTTTGCACCCGCGCGCATGGCCCGCGAAACCTCCTCCTCCGTGTGCGCTTCTACCAGAGCGGAAAGACCAAGCTCCTCTGCCAGCTGCCCGTAGGCCGTAAGCTGCGCGTCATCGAGGATGGAGCAGATCAAAAGTACTGCCCCCGCGCCAAAGGAACGCGCCTGGTAAATCATATACTCATCCACGGTGAAATCCTTGCGCAGGACAGGAATGCGCACCTGCGCCGCGATTTCCTGCAGATACCTGTCATGTCCCTGGAAATAATAGGGCTCCGTCAGGCACGAGATCGCGGCCGCACCGGCCTCCTCATACTCCATGGCAATCTGCAGATAAGGAAAATCCGGCGCGATCAGTCCCTTTGATGGGGAAGCTTTTTTCACTTCGCAGATAAAAGATATTTTTGCAGGCCGCAGCGCTTTCTCAAATGCATACGTCTCCTGCTTTGGCCCGCCCTCCGCGAAGGCCGTCCCACAGCGATGCGCCTCCTCCGCCCGGGCGCGAACCTCTTCCAGAGAAATTTTTTTCCGTTCTTCGGCGATCCGCTCTTTTGTTCGCCCGGCGATTTCATCTAAAATATTCATATTCTGTTCTCCCACGCAAGCTGCCCGCTTTACTGATTGCTCTGCTCAATAAATGCTTCCAGCACCTTCTTTGCTGATCCGTCGTCAATCAGCTGCTCTGCCATGCGCACGCCTGCTTCGATGGTATCCGCTTTGCCCGCGATGTACAGGGCGCCGCCCGCGTTCAGGCAGACCGCCTGGCGCTTCGGACCACGATCCGTGCCGTCCAGAATGGCGCGCGTGATCGCCGCATTCTCTTCCGGCGTGCCGCCGAGCAGTTCCTCCTTTGCACAGCGCTCATAGCCGAACTGCTCCGGCGTGAGCATATAGGTCTTGTAGCCTCCATCACGAATCTCACACACCTTCGTCGGCGCGCTCATGGAAATCTCATCCAGCTTATCCATGCCGTACACCACCAGGCCGCTCGTCACACCAAGGTTATTGAGTACCCGCGCCAGCGGCTCTACAATTGCCTCATCATAAACGCCCATCAGCTCCATGTTCGCGCCCGCCGGATTGGACAGCGGTCCAAGAATGTTGAAAATCGTGCGGATGCCGAGCTCTTTGCGCACCGGGCCGACGAACCGCATTGCGGTGTGATAGGTCTGCGCAAACAGGAAGCAGATGTTGATGGATTTCAGCAGCTCCAGACATTTTTCCGGAGAAAGGGCAATCTTTACACCGAGTGCTTCCAGCACATCCGCCGCGCCGCACTTGGAGGACGCCGCGCGGTTGCCATGCTTCGCCACCGGGACGCCGCCCGCCGCGATAACCATAGAGGATGTCGTGGAAATATTAAAGGAATTTGCCTTGTCGCCGCCGGTACCAACGATCTCCAGCACATCCATCTCATGCAGCAGATGAATGCCCTTTGCGCGCATGCCCGCCGCAGACGCCGTGATCTCGTCAATCGTCTCGCCCTTCATCGCCAGAGCGGTCAGGTAGGAGGAAATCTGCACGTCAGTCGTCTCGCCGCTCATAATTTCGAGCATAACCGCCTCTGCTTCCTCATAGGTCAGATCCTGCTTGTTGGAAAGTTTGATAATTGCTTCTTTGATCATAATGCTGCCGCCTTTCTTTTTTTATGCGCAGAGCCAGGTATGGTATTTGCAGCTTCGTGCCATCCTCGTCCTTCTGACGGGATAAGCGCTGCTCCGGCCCGCGCGGGCGGGCAGAAAAATTAAATGTCTTCTGCCCGGTTATTATGTTCTAAAATTATTCTGTCCCAAAATGATGATTTTTTATCATTTGCTGCCACTTGCAGATCAATCTGCGGGGGCTTAGTATTTATTTCACAGATGTCTGAATCTGATTTACAAAATTCCGGACAACCTGCAGCCCCTGCGGGGTCATGACAGATTCCGGGTGAAACTGCACGCCATACACCGGATAATCCTGGTGCTCGACCGCCATCACCTCACCGTCCGGCGTCCGCGCCGTCACACGCAGCGCTGCAGGCAGGGTATCTTCTTTTACAGATAGAGAATGATATCGCGCCGCCGTCATGCCGGACTGCAGTCCCTGAAACAGCACCGAATCCGGCTCGATGAGCAGCTCGGATTTTTTGCCGTGCATCAGCTCTTTTGCATAAGTCACAGTCGCGCCGAATGCCTGGCAGATCGCCTGATGGCCAAGGCAGACGCCAAACATGGGGATACGCACGGGGCTTCCACCTGAAATCCCTTCTGCCTGATATCCGCTGAGTTTCCGGATCATCTCCACACAGATGCCCGCATCCTCCGGACGTCCCGGACCCGGCGAAATAAAAATCGCCTCCGGCCGCATCGCCAAAATCTCCTCGACTGTGCAGACATCGTTGCGAATCACCCGAATGTCCGGGCGGATCGCGCCGATCAGCTGATACAGGTTGTAGGAAAAGCTGTCGTAATTGTCAATCAGAAGTACCATTACTCCACACCTCCTTGGGATTCCTGCACCGCGTTGACCACGGCGCGCGCCTTATTGCAGCATTCCTCAAATTCCTTATCCGGCACGCTGTCCGCGACAATTCCCGCGCCCGAGCGGATGGTAATGCGCCCGTTTTTCTTAAAAGCCAGCCGGATCGCGATGCAGGTATCCAGGTTTCCGGCAAAATCCAGATATCCGATCGCGCCGCCGTATACACCGCGCTTGCGCCCTTCCAGCTCATCAATAATCTGGCAGGCCCGCAGCTTCGGCGCTCCGGAGAGCGTCCCTGCGGGAAGAATCGAGTCCACCGCGTCCACCGCAT
Organism: Clostridiales bacterium; assembly: GCA_020859995.1. Classification (GTDB taxonomy): domain Bacteria; phylum Bacillota; class Clostridia; order Lachnospirales; family Lachnospiraceae; genus Choladousia. Next base: position 1,837 of record JAJBVE010000105.1, on the reverse strand, counting down.
CGCAGTCCTTACGAATCTGCCCCGCCACAGTCGATCCGATATGCATCACGTGAGAATAACGCTCAATCGAGAGATATTTTTCCACATGCACAGTGCCGATCTCGCTGATTTTCCCAATATCATTGCGCCCCAGGTCTACCAGCATATTATGCTCCGACAGCTCCTTTTCATCCGCGAGAAGCTCCTCCTCCAGGCGCCGGTCTTCCTCGTCCGTCGCTCCGCGCGGGCGGGTTCCCGCAAGCGGAAACGTATGCAAGGTACCATCCTCGAGCTTTACCAGCGTCTCCGGGGAAGCGCCCACCAGCTCGATATCGTCACTGGAAAAATAAAACATATAAGGAGATGGGTTCGACGTGCGAAGCACCCGGTAGGTATCAAACAGGCTGCCCTCCGCATCCGCCTGCAGCGGATTGGACAGCACCACCTGAAAGATATCTCCTTCATGAATATAGTGCTTCGCCTTCTCCACCATAGCCTTGTAGCGCTCCCGCGAAAAGCAGGGCGTGATCTCCTCCTTCAGGCGCAATGGAGCAAACCAGGCCTTCACACCGCTTTTAAGCAGATGCTCGATCTCCTTCAGCTTAGCCTCCGCCTCCCGGTAGGATTCCTCCAGTCTGGCCGTCTCCACGCCGCAGATCAGAATCAGCTTCTGCCTGTAATTGTCAAACGCGATCACGCGGTCAAAAAGCATCAGATCCGCATCCTGGAAATTTTCCTCATCCTCGCCGGTAAATTTCAGCGTCGGCTCGCTGTAGCAGATATAATCATAAGAAAAATAGCCGACCAGGCCGCCGGTAAAGGACGGCATCCCTTCAATCTTCGGGCTTTTGTTTGCAGCGAGGATCTCCCGGATCACGCTCTGCGGACTTTCGGTGCGAATCTCCTCTTTTACCTGTCCGTCAGAGACGTCATTGCCGCTGCGCAGCCTCACCACTCCATTCGCACAGGTGAGCTCCAGCGTCGGTGCGTAGCCCAGGAATGTGTAGCGTCCCCACTGATGATGAGCCTCCGCACTCTCTAACAGATAACAGTGACGGCTCGCCGCCCGCAGCGTCCGCATCACCTCAATCGGGGTAAACCGATCCGAGAGCATCTCACGGCAGACCGGAATCCTCCGATAATCGCCGGAAGCGGCGATTTGCTTTGCTTCCTCCAATGATGGATACATAATGGCCTCCTTTTACGATAAAGTTCCCAAATAGTGAAATTCCTAATCAGCAAGATCCTGAAACAGTCCAATCTCTCAATCACACTTTTTATCTTCAAAGCCTGTTAACAACAAAGCCCTGAACAGCAAATCCCAGAACGACAAAAATCCCTGACAGATTTCTTCAATCTGTCAGGGACGAATATACTTCCGCGGTGCCACCCTGATTCACGGGAATCCCCGTGCGCTTATGAGATACTGACATATCTCCGGCAACTGACGTATGCCCTCACGTCGCAGAATACTCAGCGGCACACCCTGTCATCACTCAATTCCTCCTGAGCCAGATGATCCAGACAATCTTACTGGGCCTTCACGCCTTTGACTGCGCCCTCCGCGGTCCATTTGACAATCTGCATCTCCATCCGGCTCTCAGCTGTGCGCGGCTGACTATCCTATCATCGCTCACTCCAGAATTCCTGTGAATTACTGTCTGCGACTTTCGGCCTCCTGCCGCGCCCGGACTCTCTGTGGGCGCATCTACTGTCTTTATCTCCGCTTCAACGGTTTGTTCGTTTTTCACTGTGTCCAGTCTACTACAACGATTTCGGTTTGTCAATGAATTTTTTGTTCGTCCAGCGCTAAAGAATAAAAAGCTGAAGTCTATACAAATTCTTGATTTTTTCCAAA
>JAJBVE010000159.1 GCA_020859995.1 Clostridiales bacterium | reverse complement strand
GGAAAATATAGTAGTTATGTGTAATAAGATTTCGACATTTTTCATCTTTCACCAGACGGCTTCAAAGCTGCGGATTCCGGCAGAAAATTAAAATGTTGCAATTGTCTGATTCCCCTTTTTTGCGTTTTTTTGCGCGGAAAAGGGGAATTCTGTCGAAAGGTTTCTGACGGGAAGTATTGTTTCTTGTCGGTTTATGTGTTAAACTGTGACATGCCAGCGAAAAGGGAAATATGCTGCGAAAGGGTATCCGCCTGTTATGGACTTGCGGAATCCTGGCTTATAAAACAGAATGAATGAGGTATAGATATGAAGTTGGGTATTGTTGGATTGCCGAATGTAGGCAAGAGTACATTGTTTAATTCTCTTACGAAGGCGGGCGCAGAGTCGGCGAATTATCCGTTCTGCACGATCGACCCGAATGTGGGTGTGGTAGCAGTCCCGGACGAACGGCTTGGACTGCTGGCAGATCTTTACCATTCCGCGAAAGTGACGCCGGCTGTGATTGAATTTGTGGACATTGCGGGGCTTGTAAAGGGCGCTTCTAAGGGCGAAGGCCTTGGCAATCAGTTTCTGGCGAACATCCGCGAGGTCGATGCGATCGTTCATGTAGTGCGCTGTTTTGAGGACCCCAATGTGATCCATGTGGATGGAAGTGTGGACCCGGTGCGCGATATTGAGACGATCAATCTTGAACTGATTTTTTCAGATCTGGAGATTCTGGAGCGGCGTATTGCGAAGACCGGACGCGCGGCGAACAATGACAAGACTGCCGCGAAGGAGTTTGCTCTGCTGAAAGCACTGAAGGAGCATCTGGAGGACGGAAAACTGGCAATTACATACACGACGGAAGATGAGGATGAGCAGAAATGGATGGCGGAATACAACCTGCTCACGGCGAAGCCGGTGATATTCGCGGCAAATGTCGCAGAGGATGACCTCGCGGATGACGCTGCTTCCAACCATTTTGTGCAGGCTGTACGGACATATGCTGCCGAGACAAACAGTGAGGTATTTGTGATCTGTGCGCAGATTGAGGAAGAGATATCAGAGCTGGAAGAGGATGAAAAACAAATGTTTCTTGAAGATCTGGGATTGAAAGAGTCCGGTCTGGAGAAACTGATAAAGGCCAGCTACAGTCTGCTGGGACTTTTGAGCTACCTGACTGCCGGAGAGACGGAGACACGCGCATGGACGATCAAAAAGGGAACAAAAGCTCCACAGGCTGCCGGTAAGATCCACTCTGATTTTGAACGTGGTTTCATCCGCGCGGAGGTAGTGAATTATCAGGATCTGCTGGACTGCGGCTCCCTTTCTGCTGCCAGAGAAAAAGGACTGGTAGGACTGGAAGGCAAGGACTATGTCGTACAAGACGGAGATGTGATCTTATTCCGGTTTAATGTGTGATCCGATTAAAAAAGAGGGATGTTCATGAATGGCACGATTCGTTTTCCGCATCTTGGAATTACGCTTACACATGTGATCAAAAGTATCTCCATCGGGGGCTTTGAGATTGCATGCTATGGAATCATACTTGCGGTGGCGATGATGACGGGACTTCTGCTGGTCATGAAAGTGGCAAAGGCTACCGGGCAGAAGGAAGAGGATTATTTTGACCTGGGAATCATTGCGATCATCGTAGCCGTAATCTGTGCGAGAATTTATTATGTGGTGTTTTCCTGGGATTATTACAGCAGCCATCTCGCGGAGATTTTTAATCTTCGGAAGGGCGGTCTGGCCATCTACGGAGGTGTGGTGGGAGGGATCATTACAGTGATCGTCTTTTGCCATGTAAGAAAGATGGACTGGCGCGTAGCGCTGGATACCACAGCAATTGGTCTTGTGTGGGGACAGGCTCTGGGAAGATGGGGGAATTTTTTTAACCGGGAAGCGTTTGGAGAATATACAGATAATCTGCTTGCCATGCAGCTTCCGGTCAGCGATGTGCGTGCTTCGGAGATTACGGAAGCAATGCAGGCGAATCTTCAGACGATAGATGGAGTGGAATATATCCAGGTACATCCTACTTTTCTATACGAGTCATTGTGGAATCTGGGGGTGTTGGCAATTCTGCTTTTTGTCACCTTCCACTCGCGCAAAATTGTGGCAAACCGGGGCGAAAGACATTATGCTTCGGCAAACCGGACCGGGAAGCATCGCACTGTCATGAAGCGCACTGCACGTTCCCGGGAAAGCACTGGAGCGAAAAAAGGAACGGTGATCCTGCTCTATCTGCTGCTGTATGGGATCGGACGATTCTGGATCGAAGGCCTGCGCACGGATCAGCTGATCCTTTTCGGGACTGGATTACCGGTATCACAGGTACTCTCAGGGATACTCATTGTTGTTTCACTGATACTTTTGTTTACTATAAAACAGAAAGGAACAAAGGAAGATGACGAAGAAGGAAATACTGAGAAACCATATTGAAGAAGAAAGAAAGAAGCTGAACTGCCTTCTTGGGAAAAGAGAGATATCGGAGGATGCTTACCAGCAGAGCCTTCTGGTGGATCGTCTGCTGGAGCAGTATATGGAGCTGGCTGATTAATTGTGGGATCAGGGAGAATGACTGTCGCAAGATTTTGCGGCAGTTTTTTTTATTTCATCAAGATGTTGTAATTGATTGAATAATTCAAAATATACTTAAAAATTCTTTGAATTTAGGCTTGTAATTTGAAGGGAATTCCTGTATTATTAACATCAAGTGGTAGAAAGTGGTGTTTCGTGGAGATTATGTGGTAGATTGTGGGGAAATCGCCTGCATATCTGCACGATGGGAAAACATCTGGTTTCAAAAGAAGGTATGTCATGATGTTTATGGGTGAATACAATCATACGATTGATTCCAAAGGCAGACTGATCATCCCGGCAAAATTCAGAGAACTTTTAGGCGATGAATTTATTGTGACAAAGGGATTGGATGGATGCCTGTTTGTGTTTCCCAAAAACGAATGGCAGATCTTTGAAGAGAAGCTGCGCAAACTGCCGCTTACACAGAAAAACGCCAGAAAATTCACACGTTTCTTTACGGGAAGCGCATCTACATGCGAACTGGACAAGCAGGGGAGAATTCTCTTACCTCAAAATCTAAGAGAGTTTGCGAAGCTGGATAAGGATGTGGTGCTCTCAGGTAATGTGAATCGTATTGAAATCTGGGATAAAGCAACGTGGGTTGAGTACAATGCTTACGATGATGTAGATGAAATCGCCGAGCAGATGTCGGATTTGGATTTAACCATTTAACACGGGGCATGCCATGGTACGGAAACGCGGCTGTCTGATTTTGCTTTTCGCGGACGGCTGTAAGACTGGCAGGACCTTCCTGGGGAGGATTTTATGGAATTTAATCACAAATCAGTACTTCTGAACGAGTGCATTGAGGAACTGCGGATAAAGCCAGATGGGATTTATGTGGATGGTACGCTCGGAGGCGGCGGACACTCTCTGGAAATATGTAAACGGCTGACCGGGGGAGGGAGGCTGATCGGTATTGACCAGGACGAGGACGCGATCTGCGCGGCCGCGCGGCGTTTGGATGAGTTTAAGGATCGCGTGACGATTATACGCAGCAATTTCTGCTATATGAGGGACGAGCTCCGCAAACTTGGTGTGGCATCTGTAGATGGAGTTGTTTTGGATCTGGGGGTCTCCTCTTACCAGCTTGACACTGCAGACAGAGGATTTACTTACCGGGAAGACGTACCTCTCGATATGAGGATGGATCGACGTCAGAGCCGTACGGCGGCAGATATTGTGAATGACTATAGCGAGATGGAGCTTTACCGCATCATCCGCGATTATGGGGAAGAAAAGTTCGCAAAAAATATTGCCAAACATATCGTAATCGCCCGCAAAGAAAAAAGACTGGAAACAACTGGGGAGTTAATTCATGTTATAAAGGCGGCGATACCGATGAAAGTGCGGGCTGTAGGAGGACACCCGGCCAAAAAGACATTTCAGGCAATCCGTATAGAACTAAACAGGGAACTGGAGGTTCTCGAAGAATCTCTGGAGGATATGGTAGATCTGCTGAATGAAAGCGGGCGCATTTGCGTAATTACCTTTCATTCGCTGGAAGACCGGATTGTAAAAAGCAAATTCCGGTATCTGGAGAATCCATGTACCTGTCCGAAAGAATTTCCGGTATGCGTATGCGGGAAAAAATCAAAAGGAACTGTGATTACACGTAAACCGATTCTTCCCTCACAGGAGGAAGTGGAGATAAACAATAGAGCAAAAAGCGCAAAACTTCGAGTCTTTGAAAGAGGGAGGCAGCAATGGCAGGATCAGGATACACAAGGGGAACTTCTTCGAATGGCCGGCGCGGACAGACGCGGACGAAAAACAGGAGCCAGGATGTCTACACCTATGTAGATGGCACGGCGGTACGGCAGTTGGATGTCGCCCCATATCCAGCCGGGCGAGAGCTTCCCGCGGAACAAGAGTTTCCTGCCGAACAGGAACCCAAAAGGGAGGTCAGCGCCGCTACGCAGAGAAATCGTGAGCGTACGCTTCAGATGAACCTTCCATACGTGCTGTTTCTTACAGCCACGGCGGTTATCACAGTGTTTGTCTGTGTGAATTTTCTGCAGCTGCGCGCAAAAAACACCATTCTGCAGGAGGATGTGGCCTCACTGGAAGCAGATCTGGACTCCGCGATTCTGGAAAACGACTCTGAGTATAACCGCGTAATGAATAGCGTAGATTTGGAATATGTCAAGGAAGTGGCAGTGAATGAGCTGGGAATGCAGCTTGCCACTACATCGCAGATCGTGACCTATACGGTAGAGGACAGCGATTATGTAAGACAGTATTCTGAGATTCCAGAAGAGTAGGAGAATGGAATTGGCTAGTCGAGTAAAAAAAGAACGCAAATTTTCAAGACGAATGCAAATCAAGCTGCTGGCTGTATTTGCATTCGTTTTGTGCGGTTTGGTGGTATTGCTGCTGCGTATTGTACAGATCAATGTTACAGAAGGAAGCAGCTACGCGAAGCAGGTACTTTCCCAGAATGATTATGACAGCGAGACCCTTTATGCCAGGAGAGGAGAAATCCAGGACACGAACGGCCGTGTGCTGGCATACAGTGAGAAGGTCTATAACCTGGTGCTGGACTGCTATGCCATCAATCAAGACCAGGAGGATTATCTGGAGCCTACGGTGGAGGTGCTCAGTGAATATTTTGGCCTCGATGAGACTTATCTGAGAAATCTGATTACTGCCGAAGAGACAAAGGACAGCCAGTATCAGATTCTGAGTGTAAAGGCGGACGATGAAGACCAGTATCTGACCGAGGATGAGAAGAGTGCCTACGAGGATTATATTGAGGAGTATGAGGATATTTCTTCAAAGGAATTAAGTGATTCTGAGAAGGAAGAGAAGGAAAAACGCTCCCTGGTGACCGGCGTCTGGTTTGAGGAAAAGTATATCCGTCACTATCCGCTGGGATCGCTTGCGAGCAATACGCTCGGATTTGCCAACAGCCTTGGGGATGGAATCGTCGGCCTGGAGGCTTACTATGACGAGCAGCTGCAGGGGACCAATGGACGCATTTTTGGATATCTCAATGAAGATACAGAGTATCAGACTAAGACGATTGCGCCGGAGAATGGATACACGCTGGTGACAACACTGGATGTGAATATTCAGGAAATGGTAGAAGATGCCATTGCCGAGTTTGACGAGACCTATGGGGACGACATGGATGACGGCACAGCGAAGCACGGGGCGCTGAATGTCGGCGTTGTGGTGATGGATCCGAATACGGGCGGAATTCTCGCGATGGCCACCAACCAGAGCTATGATCTGGAGGATCCGGAAAGTGTTATTTACGACTGGTATACAGAATCTGAGATCACGGAGATGAAAAATACGGTGGCTTCCACCGACGAAGACGGAGTAGAGACCAGCCTGTATACAACGACTCTCTATGATCTGTGGGGAAATTTCTGCGTTTCGGACAGCTTTGAGCCTGGCTCGACCTATAAGCCGATCACGATCGCGGCGGCACTGGAAATCGGCGCGATCACGACTGACGATACGTTTATCTGCGACGGCGGCGAATACATAACTGATACGGAAATTCACTGCGATGTTTACCCAGGCGCGCATGGACTGGAGACTCTGGAAGACGCGTTGGTAAATTCCTGCAACGACGCTCTGATGCAGATTGCGGCCAAAATGCATGTTTCCAATTTTCTTAAATACCAGTCTCTGTTCAATTTTGGAAAAAAGACCGGCATTGACCTGCCCAATGAGTCTACGGGTGTTATTTATACCCAGTCTACCATGAATGAAGTCGAGCTGGCGACCTGCTCCTTCGGACAGGGCTTTACCTGCACCATGATACAGGAAATCGCGGCGTTTTCCGCGGTTATCAATGGCGGTTATTACTATCAGCCGCATGTGGTTGACAAGATTCTTGACGAAGAGGGGGCAATTGTCAAAGACAACTCCTCCCTGCTTTTGAAGCAGATTATTTCTTCTTCCACATCTGATATTCTCAAAGAGTATCTGGAGAGTGTCGTGGAGGATGGTACCGGACAGAAAGCGCGTGTGCCGGGGTACCGTGTCGGCGGTAAGACCGGTACGGCAGAGAAAATAGACTCAACTACGAAACAGCGCGCGGATGGGCTTTACCTGGTATCTTTTATCGGCGCGGCGCCGATCAATGACCCGGAAGTCGTGATCTATGTGGTAGTCGATGAGCCGAATGTAGAAAATCAGGCGAGCAGCAGCTACGCGCAGCAGCTGTTTCAGACCATTGCGCTGGATCTTTTCCCGTATCTGGGTATCACAGCGACCGAGGAGATCACTGACAGCCTGCTTGCCGAGCTGGGGCTGACTGAGGATGACGTGGCGGAAGTGGATTCGGTTGTGACATTCCAGGCTTTTGACTCCTATGGTAATCTGTATAACAGCGCGCGCGTTGTGGATGGCGAGGTTGTGGACGAATATGGAAACGCGATCGCGGGCGCCTATGTAGCTGAGGATGGGACAGTCTATGACGGTTACATGAACGAGGTATCCAGTGTGGCCGCCGATGACAGTGAAGAAGAGGAGGAGATCGCCAGCAATCCGGATATGGCTGCTCCGCTTGAGGAAAGTTCCTCCGACACATCCGGATCTACTACCGTGGATCCGACTGATATTCCAGAGGAAGACGAAGAGGAATAAGGAAGAGGCCAGAAGAACCTTTGCGGCGCCTGCGCCGGGAAAGGCCGATGCTCAATGCGCGATGCGGCCGCGGGCAGGAATGAACGATCTGCTCCCGGAATACAATGTTATAAAACAGGGCGGCGTGGCCGGCCTCTGAGCGGCGCGGAGGATATTTCCGCAGTCGTCCTGGGCGGGGCAGCGGACGGGAGCGCGGCGCATGCAAAAAACACGAACCTTTCACCGCAGAAAAATTCTTCTGATTTATATCGGGTGCGCGGCGGCATTGTTGGCTTTGGCCGGCCGGCTTGCATACCTGATGATCGCTTGTTCTGGGTATTATATGGAGCTCGCGGAGGATCTCCACGAGCGGGAACGGCCGATCAAGGCAGCGCGCGGGAGAATTCTGGATCGCAATGGAACCGTCCTGGCAGATAACCGGACGGTTTGCACGGTTTCAATCATTCACAGCCAGATTACGGATGCGGAAAAGGTAATCGAGGTACTCAGTGAGGAGCTTGGTCTCGATGAAGCAGAAGTGCGTGCGCGGGTAGAGAAGAACAGCTCGATGGAACGTATCAAAACGAATGTAGATAAAGAAATCGGAGACAGGATCCGCGCTTACGGCCTGGATGGCGTGAAGGTTGACGAAGATTACCGGCGTACCTATCCTTTCGGAAGTATGGCTTCTAAGGTGCTGGGTTTTACGGGCGCGGACAATCAGGGAATCATCGGTCTGGAAGTTGCGTATGAAGATGTGCTCTCCGGCACGCCAGGGACCATCCTTACGCTGACAGACGCGCGGGGAATCGAGATTGAAGATGAGGCCGAGACGCGAGAGGAACCTGTTGCCGGGAACGATCTGACGATCAGCCTGGATTACAATATTCAGCAGTATGTGGAGCAGAAGGCGTACCAGGTGCTGGAAGAAAAACAGGCGGAGAGTGTTTCCATTCTTGTCATGGATCCGCGCAGCGGTGAGATTCTGGCGATGACCAATGTCCCGGAGTTTGATCTGAATGATCCATATACACTCTCAGAGCTGTTTCTGGAAATAAATTACTACGATGAGACTGAATCAGAAGAGGGCGCGGAGACTGATTCGAACGCAGCGGCCGCCGGGACATTTTCCGACGAAGAATTGCAGAATATGCTCAACCAGATGTGGCGCAATGGCTGTATCAACGATACCTATGAGCCAGGCTCGACTTTTAAAATCATCACAGCCGCCGCCGGGTTGGAGGAAGGCGTCGTGAGCCTTGATGATACTTTTTACTGTCCGGGATATAAAATTGTGGACGACCGCCGCATCCGCTGCCATAAGACGGCGGGACACGGTGCGGAGACCTTTCTTGAAGCCGCGCAGAATTCCTGCAATCCGGTATTTATTGAGGTTGGTCTGCGGCTTGGCGTAGCAAATTATTATAAATATTTTAACCAGTTTGGCCTGAATGAAAAGACCGGAATTGATCTGCCCGGAGAGGCGGCAACGATTATGCATCAGGAAGAAAATGTGGGGCAGGTCGAGCTGGCTACTATCTCGTTTGGACAGTCCTTTCAGATCACGCCGATTCAGCTGATCACGACAGTGAGTTCCATTATCAATGGAGGAATCCGGGTTACGCCCCATTTTGGAATGAGTGTCAGCACCGCGGATGGTACACTGACAGAGGTTTACCAGTATGAGGATGATACCAGGATTCTCTCGGAAGAAACATCCGGGACCATGCGCTATCTCCTGGAGCAGGTTGTGGACGGCGGCTCCGGTAAAAACGCTTATATAGAAGGATACCGCATTGGAGGGAAAACAGCCACTTCTGAGACTCTTCCGCGGGGACAGGGCAGGTATATTTCTTCCTTTATCGGTTTTGCGCCGGCCGACGACCCGCAGGTCATCTGCCTGTGCGTGATTAACAATCCGCAGGGCACCTATTACGGCGGCACGGTCGCCGCGCCGGTTGTGAAGGATATTTTCGAAAACATCCTTCCCTATCTGGGACTGGAGGCCATTGAGACAGAGCCTGGTGAATGAGAATGTAAGATTTTGATTGCTTATATGGAAGGTTTGTGGTAAAAATAGAAATTATGGCAGAATGAATTCTGCGATTACGTGTTCTGAATCATTCGTCTTGCTTTGCAAGGGGAAAGAACCATAAGAGGAGGAGAATCGGTATGAAGATGAATCCCGATATTTTTATCCCATTATTTGCCGCGTTTGCGGTCAGTGTAATTCTGGGGCCTTTTGTGATTCCGTTTTTGCGGAAGCTGAAGGTTGGACAGACGGAACGTGAGGAAGGAGTGCAGTCACATTTGCAGAAGGCCGGTACGCCGACCATGGGCGGTGTGATTATGCTGATCAGCATTACTCTGATCTCCCTGTTTTATGTCAGACGTTATCCAAGAATCATCCCTGTGTTGTTTCTGATATTGGGGTTTGGCCTGATCGGATTTTTGGACGACTACCTGAAAGTTGTGATGCGGCGGTCGGACGGGCTGTATCCGAAACAGAAAATGCTGGGACAGATTATTGTGACCACGGTTTTTATCATCTATATCTGGGTGATGGACAAGTCCTGCCTGGAGATGATCATTCCCTTTACCGGCGGTTATACGCTGACGGCTGATTCGTTCGGGGGCTTTTTTAAATATCTGGCGATCCCTCTTTCCTATTTTGTGATCATCGGGACAGTCAACGGAGTCAACTTTACCGACGGATTGGATGGGCTGGCGAGCAGTGTAACCCTGATGGTAGCCATCTTTTTCACGGCTGCTTCCATGATCTTAGGCGGCGGTATCGAACCGCTCACCGCGACGGTGGCTGGCGCGTTGATTGGGTTTCTTTTGTTTAATGTATATCCGGCGCAGGTTTTTATGGGAGACACCGGATCGCTCGCGCTCGGAGGGTTTGTCGCAGGGTGCGCGTATCTGCTTAAACTGCCGATCTTTATTCTGATCATCGGACTGATCTACCTGATTGAGGTGCTTTCGGTTATCATTCAGGTGACTTATTTTAAGAAAACTGGCGGAAAACGATTTTTCAAAATGGCGCCGATCCACCACCATTTCGAACTTTGCGGATGGTCGGAAACCAGGATCGTGACCGTCTTCGCTGTCGTGACCGGATTTTTGTGCCTGCTGGCGCTGTACGCGATAGGATAAAAAGACAATCGCGATTTCCGGCGGCGCCATAATTCGATGAAAAGCGTATATGGAGCTTTAAGAAGATATCATAATGAAATTGAAATTGACAGACCAGTGCCGTGTAAAACGGTCCTGGCAGCACAGGAGGCAAAAGAACACTATGGATTTTTCAAACTGCCGAGTCCTCGTTTTTGGCGCGGGAATCAGTGGAATCGGCGCGGCAAGGCTGCTTATATCCAGTGCGGCCGCTGAAGTGATTTTGTATGACGGAAATGAAAACCTGGATTCGGACGAGCTGAAAGGGAAAATTATAGAATCGTCCGCGCCAGTTTGCGGACAGCTGCGTGTGATCCTCGGAGAGTTCCCGGAGGAAGAGATGGCTCAGTTGAATCTCGCTGTTTTAAGTCCCGGCGTGCCGACGGATCTTCCTCTGGTGAATGAAATGCGTTCCAGAGGAATTCGTATCTGGGGGGAAGTGGAGCTCGCCTGGGCATGCGGCCGTGGCGATGTGCTCGCCATTACCGGGACGAATGGAAAGACGACGACGACGAGCCTGCTTGGCGAGATTATGGAGAGTTATGTGGAGTTTCTGAAAACATCGGTCTCCTCTGTAGAGGCTTCGGCTGGCGGAGGGGCGCAAAAAGACCGCGTATTCGTGGTCGGAAATATCGGAAATCCCTACACGGAAGCAGCTGCCCGGATGACAGATTCTTCTATTACAGTGGCGGAAATTTCCAGCTTCCAGCTGGAGACGACTGAGCATTTCGCGCCGAAGGTGAGCGCAATCCTTAATATTACGCCAGATCATCTGAACCGCCATCATACGATGGAGGAGTACATACGTGTCAAGGAGCTGATAACCAAAAATCAGGGTGCGCAGGAAACCTGTGTTCTGAACTATGAGGATGAAATCCTCAGAGAATTTGGAAAGACACTGCGTACAAAAGTCATTTACTTCAGCAGTCTGCATAAACTGAATAAGGGGATGTACCTTGACGGGGAAAACATCTGCTGCAGCGACGGAGAGACGGAGAGGGTGCTTTGTTCTGTGAAGGAACTGAATATTCTGGGTCTCCATAATTACGAAAATGTGATGGCGGCTGCGGCGATGGCCTTTGCTTATGGTGTGCCGATGGAAGTCGTTCGTAAAAGCGTATGCGCGTTTCAGGCGGTGGAGCATCGGATAGAGTATGTGACACAAAAGCATGGCGTGGTTTATTACAATGACTCCAAGGGGACGAATCCTGACGCGGCAATCAAGGGAATCCAGGCGATGGACCGTCCGACTCTGCTGATTGGCGGCGGTTATGATAAAAATTCTTCTTATGAAGAGTGGATCCGCGCGTTTGATGGAAAAGTGCGATATCTGGTACTGATTGGACAGACGAGAGAAAAGATTGCCGAAGCGGCAAAAAAATGCGGATTTGAGAACTGTGTGCTGGCGGATTCTCTGGAAGAGGCCGTGGCGTTTTGCGCGGCGCACGCTAACAGCGGAGACGCGGTGCTGCTTTCTCCGGCGTGCGCGAGCTGGGGCATGTTTCCCAATTATGAGGTGCGCGGCAGGCGTTTTAAAGAACTGGTAAATCATCTGGATTAATGGAGTGGTGAGAATCTGACCAGAAGTCCTGTTATAGAAAATCAATCTTTGCGTCACAGCCGGGAAGGCGCTTCTGACGGTGTTCTGCTGCTTGCGGTTCTACTGCTGGGAGGCTTTGGGCTGGCTGTTCTGTACAGCGCGAGCTCGTACAATGGGGAGGTTCGCTTTGGCGACGCGGCCTGGTATTTAAAAAAACAGCTATTTGCGATGACGCTGGGGCTGGCGGCTATGTATGGCATTTCGCGTGTGGATTACCACGCATGGAAAAGACTCTCTGGCGTTGTCTACCTGCTTTCCATCGTGCTTTCCGGCGCGGTGCTGCTGTTCGGGGACGCGTACAACGGCTCGCGGCGCTGGCTGTCAATAGGTCCGCTTTCCTTCCAGCCGGCCGAATTCGCGAAACCAGCCGTGATTCTGCTGCTTGCCGGTATAGTAGATTCCATGAAAAAAAGGCATCAGGGGCTGATGATTGTCTCTGTTTTTGGAATGGTTCTGCCGATTGTCGCTCTGGTAGGAACGAATAATCTGAGCACAGCTGTGATTATTCTGGGAATCGCGATGATCATGATTTTTATTTCCAATCCCAGATATCTGCCGTTTCTGGGACTGATTCTTGCCGGCGGTGTCTTTCTGGGAGTATTTTTAAGCCTGGAATCATATCGGCTGGAGCGCCTGGCGATCTGGAGAAATCCAGAGTTATACGAAAAAGGGTATCAGACTCTGCAGGGCCTGTACGCGATCGGCTCAGGAGGCCTGTTTGGGCTGGGCTTTGGCAGCAGTCTGCAAAAGCTTGGATTTGTGCCGGAAGCGCAGAACGACATGATTTTTTCCATCATCTGTGAGGAGATGGGACTTGTGGGAGCCATTTTCCTGATTTTGTTATTTTTGCTGCTGCTCTGGCGTTTCATGGTGATTGCCACACATGCCCCGGATCTGTTTGGTTCCCTGATCGCTGCTGGCATTATGGGGCATCTCGCGATTCAGGTGATATTAAATATCGCGGTAGTTACCAATACCATTCCGAATACCGGCATTACACTCCCATTCGTGAGTTATGGAGGCACGTCCATCCTGTTTCTGTTCTCTGAGATGGGGCTGGGGCTTTCGGTAAGCCGTTTCTGTGTCTGGCCGGGCAAACGCAGATAAAAAGACAAAAGACGCTGTGTATGTTAAGAATTCAGAGCAGGTTTTTGCACCTTAGTGCTGCTTCCCGCATAGTATGATCGTATAGGGGACGTTTCCTTTCGTTCTCTGTTTCCATTCTGGCTATGGAGGAAGACGGATTGAACTATCTGAGAATTGTGGGAAAGGGTCCGCTAGCGGGGGAAATTACCGTGCAGGGTTCTAAAAATGCTGCTCTGCCGATTCTGGCCGGGTGCCTGGTGGGGGAAGGTACCTGTTTGATTGAGAATTGCCCGCGGATTCGGGATGTTGAGGATACCCTGTTTATTCTGAACCGACTGGGTGTCAGAACGAAAAGAAGCGGAACAGCTGTAAGCGTGGACGCGTCCGGAATTGAAAATATTTCTGTCTGCGGTCCGCAGGCAGAAAGAATTCGATCTTCTGTCTTGTTTTTGGGGGCACTTCTTGGTAGAATGGGAGAGGTATTGATTCCTCTGCCCGGCGGGTGCGCGATCGGCAGCAGGCCGATTGATCTTCATCTGGAAGTAATGGAGGCGCTGGGGGCTCGTGTTTTCGTAGAAAAGGAAAGAATTCATGCCTGTGCGTCAAATCTGCGGGGGTGCCGCGTCAGACTGCGGGTCCCGAGTGTGGGCGCGACAGAAAATGGCATTCTGGCAGCGGTCTGCGCGGATGGAGAGACGGTTATTGAAAACGCGGCCAGAGAGCCGGAAGTGGAAGAACTTTGCCGATTCCTTGTACTGCGCGGCGCGAAGATTCTCCGCACCCCGGATGGCACGCTTCATATATGGGGAAAGCAGCCGCTTTCTTCGACGTGTTTTTCTCTGCAGCCAGATCGGATTGTCGCGGGAACTTATCTTTGCGCGGCAGCGTGCTGCGGAGGGCAGATACGCATCCGCAATCTGCCTTTCCGGGAAATGGAGGTACCGATCGAGATTCTGCGAACGATGGGATTAGGCGTGGATTTTGACGGAAACATACGGGCAGAGCTTCCGCTTAAGGGAATGCTTCAACTGACGACAGGACCCTATCCGGGCTTTCCCACGGATTTGCAGCCTCTGCTGCTGGCTGCCTTATGTACAGCCAGGGGACAAAGCGAGATTCACGAAACTGTTTTTGATAATCGATTCATGACCGCGCGACAACTGCGCAGAATGGGTGCGCATATTGAAGTCAGAGGAAACCGCGCAGCGATTACAGGCGTCGCGTTTCTGCATGGAGAAACGGTATTTGCTCCGGATCTCCGAGGAGGCGCTGCTCTTGTATGCGCCGCACTGGGCGCGAAAGGCGAGACCGTGCTTGGAGGATATGAATATATTGCCCGCGGCTATGAAAATATCTGCCGTGACCTGAAAAGCCTGGGAGCGGACATCAATCTGACAGAAGGTGTAACAGACATATGAGAAATAAAAGAAAACGGCGGTTTAAAAATTTGCTCCTTCTTCTTGTAGTTATTCTGGTATTGCTGGCCGGACTGCTTATTCTCCGGGTGAGAAAGCTGACTGTTTCCGGAAACAGCCATTATTCAGCGGAAACGATCAAGGATGATCTGATTACGGATTTTTTTTCCGGCAATACGCTGATCCTCTGGTGGACATATAAGGATGGTACAGTTCCGGATACAATGCCCTATCTGGAATCTCTGAAAATTGAGGTTAAATCTCCTTTTTCTGTTGCCGTGACAGTTACAGAAAAAGAACTTGTCGGATATTTTGACATGGGAAGCTATGCCTATTTTGACACAGACGGAATTGTGCTGGAGATTACAGACGAACTCTACGATGGAATTCCGGTGATCACCGGAGCCAGTGTCGGAGAGTTTACTTTATATCAAAAGGTACCGACGGAAAGCAGTTCCACGCTGCGGACAGTTCTCAGCCTGCTCGAGCTTCTGGAATATCAGGGATTGACGGCTGATGAGATTCGCTTTTCGGATAACTCAGAAATCACGGTCTACATTGGTTATATTGAAGCGGATCTGGGACAGGATGAATATCTGGAAGAAAAGGTGGCAAATCTGAAGGCAATCCTTGATACCTTTACCAGTACAACTGCAGGCACACTTCATCTGGAAAATGTGACCGGGAAAAATGAAGATATCACGTTTTCACCTTCAGATGAGGTGATCATAGAAACAGAGACAGAAACAGAAGAAATACCGGAAAATGATACAGCCTCATCCGACGCGGAAGATGAGTCAGTCACAGGTGCCGCGGATACTTCGACTCTGGGAGGAATTACGACGGACGGCGGCACTGCGGACAGTATAACCTCGTCCTCTCAGGAGGACAGTTCGGATGAAGCTGCTTCCAGCCAGGAGGGCAGTGCGGATGGCGCTTCTTCCGACGCGGAGGATGCAGCAGATGATTCAGATGACTCTTCTGACGACGGGGAGTCCGACGTAGATCTGATGGTATTTAATTCCAGCGGAGAACTGGTCTATCACGTCCATGTCAAGGACGGCCTGGTGGTGGACGCTTATGGGAACGAAGTACCTGGGTGCAGTGTCAACGAGGACGGATATGTGGTGGACGCGTACTGGAATATCATAGATCCGGCTACCGGTGATCTGATGAATTGAAAACAGTTCTTTCACATATAAACCTGCGCGGACTGTAAATTCATTCCGATATTGCCTGGAATGGTAAAAAAATGTAAGAAAAAAATACAGAAAAGACTTGATAAATCCGGCGAGAGATTATATTATAGTAGTTAGAATTTTGCGCCCGAAATAGGCGGTACGTGAGGCTGTGAAAGATAAAGCCGTGGATTCTGGCCGGGCGCAAAGGAGTTTCCGGCTGTCGGCGGGATGCCGTAATACATGACACTATGCTGCTTATCATACATAAGCCGGATTGCAAAAAGGAGGAAATACGGTGCTAGAGATTATGTCAAATGAAACGGAATCAGCCGCGAAGATTATCGTGATCGGAGTCGGCGGAGCCGGAAATAATGCGGTAAACCGCATGGTTGAGGATACGATCGCCGGTGTAGAGTTCATCGGTATTAATACAGATAAGCAGGCATTGCTTCTGTGCAAGGCACCCACCACGATCCAGATTGGCGAGAAGGTGACGAAAGGACTTGGCGCCGGCGCGCGTCCGGAGATCGGACAGCAGGCTGCGGAGGAGAGCACGGAAGAGATCCGTCAGGCGATTCAGGGCGCGGACATGGTGTTTGTTACCTGCGGTATGGGCGGCGGCACAGGGACAGGAGCTGCTCCGGTGATCGCCGGGATCGCGAAAGAAATGGGGATTCTGACCGTCGGCGTTGTGACGAAGCCTTTCCGCTTTGAGGCGAAGACTCGTATGAACAATGCTCTTATGGGGATAGAAAAGCTTAAAGAGAATGTTGATACGCTGATTGTCATTCCAAATGACAAGCTGCTGGAGATAGTTGATCGCCGCACGACGATGCCAGAGGCGCTGAAGAAGGCAGACGAAGTACTGCAGCAGGCGGTACAGGGTATCACCGATCTGATTAATCTGCCGGCACTGATTAATCTTGATTTTGCTGATGTGCAGACGGTTATGAAGGACAAGGGCATCGCGCATATCGGCATTGGACAGGCCAAGGGCGACGACAAGGCTCTCGAGGCAGTGAAGCAGGCGGTTTCCAGTCCGCTGCTTGAGACAACCATCCAGGGCGCGACGCATGTGATTATCAATATTTCCGGAGATATTTCTCTGATTGATGCGAATGATGCGGCAAGCTATGTTCAGGATCTGACCGGAGATGATACCAATATCATCTTTGGCGCGATGTATGATGATACCTACGCGGATGAGTGCAGCATTACCGTGATCGCTACCGGCCTTGAGGATGTGAATAATGCGAAGCCGGAGAGGCAGACAGCGAGAAGAGGCTACGCGCCTGGACGCGATCGCGTCTCGAATGCTGCCGCCGGACCTTCAACGCTTCCTAAGATGCCGAATGTGACTCCGATTCGCACGGGCTCATCGGGCAGTTCTGCAGGTACACGTGTACCGAGCGGCAAGGTGCAGGAAAAAGATATTCAGATTCCGGACTTTTTAAGAAGAAGTTAAGTAACTATTCAGGATAGTACCTCGTAACTGTGCAGTTACTGGACAGTTACGAAGTTAAGTAAATAAGCAAGGCCCGCGTCAGCGGGCCTTTTTTTCAGATAAAGAGAATGATCCCTATTTGAATTGTATCAGAACAGTTTTTTCCGGATGGTTTCTGTGGGCATGTCAAACCCGGTCCAGAGGCGGAACGCGGCTTCGCCCTGGTACAGCAGCATATAAAGCCCGTTTGAGACAATACATCCAGCATTTTCTGCTTCTTCAAGCAGTCTGGTTCGGCGGGGATTGTAAATGATATCTGAAACAGTCATCCCCGGGTGAAGACAGGTAAGATCCGTGACAGGCAGACGATTCGTGTCCGGAGCCATGCCGACCGAAGTAGCGTTAGTCAAAAGGGAACTGTCTCCAATCACTTTTTGTACGGATGTTGTGTCATTGAGGTCAATGACATCAGCTATACAGGAGGTTCTCCTGTTGATCTGTTCCGCCAACCGTAAGGCGTTTGCGTAGGAACGGCCGTTTTTCCGGTTCAGAATGTGCAGAGTGCGGACGCCGCTGAGCGCTGCCTGTACCGCGATCGAAGACGCGGCTCCTCCTGCTCCGAGCAGGGTCATGGTTTCTCCGGTGAAATTATGGCCGGTTACTTCCATGGAGCGAATATAGCCGACGCCGTCTGTATTGTAGCCAATCAGCCGGCCGTCCTCATTTTTGACTGTGTTGACCGCGCCGATCATGCGCGCGGCTTCATCAATATCATCGAGATATTCCATAACGCGCTCCTTATCCGGCATGGTCAGGTTAAAGCCGAATACATTCATGTCGCGGAGCGCCGTGACAAAAGATTTCAAATCCTTGTTTTTGGTATCAAAGCAGAGATAGACATAATCAAGGTCAAGCAGCCGGAAGGACTCGTTGTACATGGCGGGTGAAATGCTGTGCGCCACGGGAGAGCCGAGCAGGCAGCCGAGACGGGTGTGACCGGAAATCTGCATAAAATGATTCCTCCTTGGATAAAATTTGCCGCGCAAAATCCAGACAGCGGGTGT
This sequence comes from Clostridiales bacterium, assembly GCA_020859995.1. GTDB lineage: Bacteria > Bacillota > Clostridia > Lachnospirales > Lachnospiraceae > Choladousia. The sequence continues at coordinate 7,914 of JAJBVE010000159.1, read as the reverse complement.
TGCCTGCTATAGTATAGCACCTGAAATATTATGACACAAGAGATAAAAGTTACGGGTAGAAATCATTTATAAAGAATCGCCAGATTCTGGAGCATTATGAGAAGTGGTTTTCTTCTCATAATTTGCAGCAAAGAAACGGATGGGAAGATAAGGAGAAAAAAGTGCAAAAAGCAATTGTTCATGCCGGTTCTCTTTCGCTTGGCGACGGGATTCCGAAAATCTGTGTGCCGCTCACGGCCGGAAATTTTATGCAAATGGAGAGTCAGCTGGAGAAAATCCGCAAGGTTCCCTGCGACATGCTCGAACTGCGGGCGGATTATTTTGAAGGGGATCCCATCGAGGAGCTTGCTGTCCTCCGGGAGAGGATGCCGGATAAGCCTGTTCTTTTTACCTTCCGGACAAAAGAGGAGGGAGGAGAACGTGCGATTTCCATTGAGGACTATGTGCAGTTAAACCTGCGCGCGGCAGGGGTGCCGACGGGCGGCTGTATGGCCGGAAGAGCGCGTGCCGACCTGATAGACCTTGAAGTGAATCGGGGAGAAGAGCTTGTTCGTGATCTCAGCTCCCGGATGCGTAGCAGTGGTGTGAAGACGATCGTATCGTATCATGATTTTGAACGTACGCCTGATGAAAAATTTCTGATCCGTCTGCTTTGCCGGATGCAGTCGCTGGAAGCGGATATTACAAAGGCAGCTCTGATGCCGCGTACGGAGCAGGATGTGCTGACACTTCTGTCCGCGGCTGTGTCAATGAAGGAGCAATACGCGGATCGGCCTTATATTATGATGTCTATGGGCCGCCTGGGCGCTGTGAGCCGCCTTGCTGGCTATCTGACTGGCTCTGCCGTGACATTTGCCACTGCGGGAACAGCGTCCGCGCCTGGTCAGATGGACGCGGATTTTGTGGCGCGCGCGCTTGAAATGCTGTAAAGCCGGATATACTGGTCTGTCTGCCTGCGGCTTATTTTCTGAAGCCTCGCGGCGCGGCACCGCAGACGGCGGCAGATGAGCCGCTTATAGCGGCTGAATTGTCGAAAAAACTCGATGAAAAAGATAAAACAGATCCCTGTTTTTGACAAAAAAGGAAGTCCCCTGTGGAGTATACTGGCAACAGATACGGCCACAGGGGATTTTTTTGAATGGATTATGAGTTTTACATAGATCAGTTTTTTGTGGAACAACTCATAAGCGGATATTTGCTGCTTCTGGCAGCGGGGATCCTGTGCGGAATTACTCCAGCCCGGCGGCGGCTGTTGGCTGGAGCTGTGGTGAATGCTGTTTTCGCGGTTGTTTTCGTCCTCTGCGGGAGTTGGCTGTTCCTTTTGCTGGGAGGGATTGCTTCTCTGGCGGTTTCCTTCTGGAAATGGAATTTTCGCAAAGAGTGGAGATACAACCGGGACATTACACTGGGCCTGCTGGCTGCCACCATCTGTTTCGGAGGTGTGCTTGGTGCACTGTCTGTGATGCTGCCTCTGCCGTGTTTTGCTTTGCTGATACCGGCTTTAGAGATGGTTTGTCTGCTTGCGCGCATGACAAAGCGGCGGACTCGGCGGAAAGAGACAGCGGTCGCTGTCACCATCATTTTCGGAGAAAAGAGACTGACGTTGAAGGGACTTCTGGATACGGGCAATCTGCTTACAGAGCCGCTGACTGCTTCTCCGGTCAGTATTGCGCAAAAGCAGTCACTGGAGCCATTGCTTGGCAGGGATTGGATAAAACAGAAAGGCTTTTTCCTGATTCCTTACCACAGCCTGGGTACAGAAGAGGGCTGGATGCGGGGGATCTCCGTTGATGAGATGCGTGTGTCAGCGCAGTGGGGCAGTAAAATTGTCAAAAAACCAATGATTGCCATCTACGACAAAAATGTCAGTTCTCGTCAGGAATATCAGATTATACTGCACCCGGAACACGCGCCGTAGGGAAATTTGGCTGACGCCGCATTGCTGTTTTATTTGTCAGAAATGGTGTCTGACCGGGCAGTCAATGTACCGCTGTGGTATGCCATGCCTCGAGACACATTTATGGATGGTAACGCGGGATTCGCAAACCGCTCTCTGGCCGGATCAATCATGCACAAGGATAGAAAGGAAATCTCTTATGATTGTAAAAGTAGCAGTTCCGCATCGGTTTCAGATTAAAATGACAGCTGGATTGGGGCAGGTTCTGTTTGCGCGTCCTAATGACAGCCACTATATTGGAGGAACCGAAGTGCTTCCTCCGCCTCTGACAGCAGAAGAGGAGAAAGAATTGTTATCGGCTTTTGGAAAGGAGGGCGATTCCAGGGCGCGGAAAAAGCTGATTGAGCATAATCTGAGACTGGTGGTCTACATAGCGAAAAAGTTTGATAATACGGGAGTGGGTACCGAGGATCTGATATCAATCGGCACAATCGGCCTGATTAAAGGAATCAATACGTTTAATCCCGATAAGAAGATTAAATTAGCAACCTATGCCTCACGCTGCATTGAAAATGAAATTCTGATGTATCTGCGCCGGAACAGCAAGACAAGGCAGGAGGTGTCCATAGAGGAACCTCTGAAAATGGACTGGGACGGAAACGAACTGCTGCTTTCGGATATCCTGGGAACAGATGAGGATGTGATCTTTCATGATATGGAGACGGAAGCTGAATACAAGGTTCTGAAAAGAGCAATCAGTCATCTTACAGGGAGAGAGCAGACCATCGTGAAACTTCGATTTGGGATTGATACCAGTGACGGAGAAGAAAAGACCCAGAAGGAAGTCGCGGATCTGCTGGGAATATCTCAGTCTTATATTTCGAGACTGGAAAAACGGATTATCCGGCGGCTGCGGATGGAGATGGCCCGCTGCTTGTAGGATATTATCCGGCGGGCGCGGATGGAGACGATTCCGATGTTTGTAGGAACGGATTATCCGGCGGCTGCAGATGGAGACGGTTCCGTTGTTTGCAGAATGAATCATTTTCCGCGGGACGCCTGGGGCGTCCCGCAAAAAGCGCGTTTATCCATTTAAATAGTTTCTCATGGATTTCAATGCGTTCTTTTCCAGACGGCTGACTTGCGCCTGAGAAATGCCCAGCTCGGCCGCCACCTCCATCTGTGTGTGTCCGTCGTAGAACCGCTTCTCAATGATGTGCTTTTCACGGTCAGAAAGACGGTTCATCGCCTCTTGCAGAGAGATCGATTCAACCCAATTTTCTTCGCGATTTTTCCGGTCGCTGATCTGATCCATGACGTAGAGGGTGTCGCCGCCTTCTGAGTAGACTGGATCGTACAGGCTTACCGGGCTTTGGATCGCGTCCAGCGCGTTGACGATCTCTTCCTTTGGGATACCGATTTCCTGAGCGATTTCGGTTACGGTCGGTTCTTTTTGATTTCTTTCCGTATAGTTTTCTTTCGCGTATATTGCTTTATAGGCGGTATCTCTCAGGGAACGACTGACACGGATGGAACTGTTATCGCGTAAAAAACGCCGGATCTCGCCGATGATCATTGGAACCGCATAGGTGGAAAATCGAACATTCAGACTTGTGTCGAAATTGTCAATCGCCTTCATCAGGCCGATACAGCCGATCTGAAACAAATCATCCGCATTTTCACTGCTGTTCGGGAAACGCTTTATCACGCTTAAGACCAGACGCAGATTCCCTTTGATATACAGTTCGCGCGCCTCTTCATCCCCCTTCTGAATCCGTTCGAAGAGAAATTCTTTTTCCTCATTAGTCAGAATCGGAAGCTTTGATGTATTGACACCGCAGATTTCTACCTTTGTAAATGCCATGTGAATCATCCTCCCAAAATGTTCGGATATTGGAGACTCGTTTCGCCTCTGATAACATGATTCACTTTTTGCGGTCTGGTTATTCGTTTTCGAAAAAAATAAAAAAAATTTATGGCCTTGACTTATCGATGGAAATCCGTTTATCTGGAAAATATTTATTCCCGGGTCAGCACAAAGCGCATGTCAGGGAGTCATTCACACTTTCGGCGGACATTTTCTTCGTCTACATCCACGAGGATGATGTCGGTACCGGTTCGCACGATACATTTCCAGGGAATCACAAATTCGTATTCCCGTCCCAGAAACCAGCACAGTTTCCCGGCCCCGGGTACGATCAGCGATAAAATACAGCCGTTTTGCGGATCTATTTCCAGATCGCTGACACAGCCGAGCGTTCGGCAGGTACGGATGTTGATTATTTCCTTTTGCCGGAGCATGCAAAAACGGAGCGGGGCACAGACAGGCAGCATCTCTTTCATGACAAAGATCCTTTTTTATAAGATATGCCGGACGTCCTCGCTTTGCTCCGGCACTTTATCCTGCTGCTGAATAATGCATAACGCAGCAGGCTACAGGTCTACACTTCGCTCCGGTTCGTGTTTTTCAAAAATCTTAAGAAAAGTTTACAGTGACAAAGGAGAGATATAATATTATACTGAAATCAGGAAAAACGCAGACGCATGATTTCACTGTGTCTGTAACAAGGAGGACGGAATGAGAAAGAACCAATCTCGAAAGATCAAAGGCATAGCGGCGGGAGCGCTCCTGAGTCTGCTCTCGCTGGTCTGTATGGAGCAGTACGGAGAGCTGACGGTACTTGCGGAGGAGACGAATCTGGCTGCCACGAACGGATTGGACGCAGGGACGACGGATGACACTGCGCAGGATGCGGCTGAAACAGGGCTTTCGGATGAGATTGCGCTGGCGGATGCTCCGGGGAGCTATACGATGGAGGATGGCTGGCTGCTTGATGAGACGTTGAGCTCAGATACTGTATCGGTATATATACAGGATGGAAACTCAGATACGGCCGAGACTTCCACGATTTCCTGCAGCTATATAGAAACCAATTATTCCGTGCAGGAGTACGAACAGCTGCGCGATATGCTTACCAACAACCTACTCTACAGTAATGTAAACGCGCAGATCAGTACCAGCGCGGTCTACACTCTGGCTAAGGATTATCTTTATATTATTCTGGTAGATGATTCTTCGGAGGATTATCGTGACATCTATCACTACGTGGTAGGAGATTACCAGTGCTTCTGCGTGCAGGTAAAAGAATACCGCGCGGAGGCGGAGCTGGCCAGTTCGCAGGATTTACAGACGCCGCAGGAAGCAGGGCAGAGCGTGGCGGAAGGATTTGAGTGGACAGACTGAAAAAACAGAAAACAGGGCAGGCTTCTATATTAAGAAACCTGCCCTGTTTTTATGCACACAGGCGCGAATGGATATTAGCAGCTAAAGCTGCTCGCGCCTGGCGCGGCGGATAGGGGAGAGAGGACTCCCCTATCCGATTTTTACCCCATCACTGCTGTCACTTCGTAGTGTGTCTTGCCTTCTTCGAATGGAATCACATTGCCGGAAATCTCTTTTCCGTCTACGATGAGCTTTGCGATGCCCTTCTGGACATTATCCGGGTTCTGCACAGAGATATCGTAGGTCGCGCCGCGGAAGGTTCTGCTGATGGTGAAATCACCGAAGCCTTCCGGTACACACGGATCCACGCCGAGTCCGTCGAACTGGGGCTGAATGCCGAGGATGGCCTGTGAGACATCCACAAAGGTCCAGGCTGCGGTACCGGTCAGCCAGCTGTTCTTTGCCTCACCGTGACGAGCTGCGTCTGCGCCTGCTACCATCTGTGAGTATACATATGGTTCAGTGCGGTGGATTTCACTGATGTCCTCGATGTAAGCCGGGCAGGTCTTGCGGTAGATCTCAAACGCGCGGTTGCCGCGTCCGACCACGGTCTCCGCGATGGATACCCACGGATTGTTGTGGCAGAAGATGCCTGCATTCTCCTTGTATCCGGGCGGATAGGAGGAAACCTCACCGAGGTTCAGATAATATTTGGTATAGGCAGGCTGCAGGAGCATGATGCCATATTTGGTGTCCAGCTTTTCCTTGACGGAATCCAGTGCCTGAATAGCCTGGCCGCTTTCCACGCCGATGCCGGCCATGACACAGAAGCCCTGCGGCTCGATATAAATCTGGCCTTCCTCGCACTCTTTGGAGCCAACCTTGTTGGAATTCGCATCATAGGCGCGGACAAACCATTCGCCGTCCCAGCCTGCGTCAAGCACTGCGTCGGTCATTGCCTGGACTTCTTTTTCGGCGGCAGCTGCCAGATCCTCCTTGCCCACACGGCGGCAGAGCTCTGCGTACTCGCGGCCATATTTTACAAACATTCCCGCGATAAATACAGACTCGGCTACCGGACCTTCGGATGGACCCGTGGTCTGGAAGGATTCACCCGGCGTGTCGGAGAAGCAGTTCAGGTTCAGACAGTCATTCCAGTCCGCGCGGCCGATGAGCGGCAGATTGTGTGGACCTTTGTGTGTCACGATATAGTTGAAGGAGCGGGTCAGATGCTCAAAGAGAGGTACAGCCGTTGACTCGTCATTGTCAAACGGAACCATCTCATCAAGAATAGAGAAATCGCCGCTTTCTTTTATGTATGCCGAAGTACCGGCGATCAGCCAGAGCGGGTCGTCGTTGAAACCGCTGCCGATGTCCATGTTGCCCTTTTTCGTCAGCGGCTGATACTGATGGTACGCGCTTCCATCCGCAAACTGTGTAGAAGCGATATCAATGATACGCTCACGCGCACGCTCCGGGATCAGATGTACGAAGCCGAGCAGATCCTGGCAGGAATCACGGAATCCCATACCGCGGCCGGTACCGGACTCATAGTAAGAAGCGGAACGGGACATATTGAAGGTCACCATGCACTGATACTGGTTCCAGATGTTGACCATGCGGTTTACCTTTTCGTCTTTGGACTCTACATGGTATTTCGCCAGCAGGCCTTCCCAGTAAGCATTCAGCGCCGCAAAGGAAGCGTCTACCTTTTCTTTTGTATCAAAACGGGAGAGAAGCGCTTTTGCCGGAGCTTTGTTGATGACGCCCGGTGCCTCCCATTTTTCTTCGTTTGGAAGCTCTGCGTAGCCGAGGACGAAGACCAGGTTTTTCTCCTCGCCCGGAGCGAGAGTCACGTCGATCTGATGAGCAGCGATCGGATACCATCCGCTGGCCACTGAGTTTTCACATTCCCCATTCTCCACAGCGACCGGATTGGAAGCATCGCGGTACGCGCCGATAAAGCTGTCGCGGCTGGTGTCAAAGGATGCGACCGGAGCGTTCACTGCGGAATATGCGTAATGATTGCGGCGCTCACGGTACTCGGTCTTGTGGTAGATGACCGAGTCCACGATTTCGACCTCGCCGGTGCTTAAGTTTCGCTGGTAGTTGGTCATGTCGTCGACCGCATTCCAGAGGCAGAATTCAATATAGGAAAAGACCTTCAGTGTCTTTGTCTCATCAGAAGTATTTTTCAGGGTGAGAGAATTGATCTCACAGGAAGCGTCCATCGGTACGAAGGCGAGCAGATCCGCGCTGACACCATTCTTTGAGGAAAGAAAACGGCTGTAGCCGATGCCATGGCGGCATTCATACGAATCCAGATCGGTCTGCGTCGGCTTCCATCCCGGATTCCAGACGGAGTCTCCATCCTTGATATAGTAGTATTTGCCGTTGGTATCATAGGGGAGATCGTTGTAGCGATAGCGCGTGATGCGCAGCAGCTTCGCGTCCTTAAAAAAGCTGTAGCCGCCGCAGGTGTTGGACACCAGGGAAAAGAAATCATTGCAGCCCAGATAGTTGATCCAGGGCAGCGGAGTTTTTGGTGTGGTGATGACATACTCTCGGCTGTCATCATCAAAATAACCGAATTTCATTTTGCTCTTTCCTCCTAAAAATTTGTTTTTGAAAACGATTAAGTAAAGCCCTAATACAGAAGCGTCTGAAATCAAAGCTAGTATAATCTATATTTCCGGGAAAAGCAACCATTATTTTGCAAAGAAGCTATAGAATCCGCTGAGGCTGAAGTGAAAAAGTAAATTCCACTCTGAAGGGGGACAAGTTGAATTTAGTC
>JAJBVE010000061.1 GCA_020859995.1 Clostridiales bacterium | reverse complement strand
TATTGTACTAAGGGATAACTCCAATACATATGAGACCAATACAATGGTTATCCTGCCCAATTATTGTGCGTTCATACCATTACATATCAAAATGGTTGTGATGCATAGATTGCAAATTCCGGTTTTCAGTAGCACGTCGCGCCGTCGCTGTTGCCGGTGCCGGATGTTATAGTAGTACTTCGAGCTGCGCCAAAAGAGGGGGCAGAATGGCGAAGCTATACGCTATGGATACGGTGAAGAAGCTATGGTGACGGTTTTATTCCAAATAAAGAGCCTTATATTTTCCGCTAAAGGGCTTTCTTTTTTTATGTGAAATAGAAGTAGCAGATATTAGCACAGAAAGCATTCTAGCGAGTGGGAGGTGAGGATGTTGGAAGCTGTGCTGTTTGAACATAATCAGTCCGCGTATGACGCGGCTGTAGATATGATGAAGAAGACTGGGAAAGCAGCGATCATTCATCCAACAGGAACCGGAAAGTCGTTCATCGCCTTCCGGCTGTGTGCGGATCATCCGAATCAGCATATCCTCTGGCTTTCACCTTCGGAATACATATTTAAAACGCAGCTGGAGAACCTGAAAACAGCGACCGATGGAGAAATCCCCCAGAACATTATTTTCTGCACCTACGCGAAGCTCATGTTGATGGACGATACGGAGATTGCCGGAATCTGCCAGGGCAGCAAGAACGAGACATCCTCTGATGCAAAGAACACTTCGTGTTTGAGCGGTGCACCAGATTATATCATCCTGGACGAGTTTCACCGCTGCGGTGCGAAATGCTGGGGGCAGGGCGTGCAGCGTATGCTGGCAGTATTCCCTGATGTCCCCATCCTCGGCCTATCAGCTACCAACATCCGTTATCTGGACAACCAGAGGGATATGGCGGACGAGCTTTTTGATGGAAATATTGCTTCCCAGATGAGTCTTGGCGAGGCCATCGTCCGGGGCATCCTGAATCCGCCGAAATATGTGCTTTCTGTCTATTCCTGGAAAAAAGATTTAGAGAAGTATGAGCAGCGCATCCGACAGTGTAGGAGCAAGCTTGTACGCGACGAGTGTGACCGTTACCTGGAAGCACTGCGCCGCTCGCTGGAAATGGCGGACGGGCTGGATGTGATTTTTGACAAGCATATGAGCGATCGAACCGGGAAATACCTCGTGTTCTGCACAAGCAAAGAACACATGGATGAAATGCTCGGGCATCTGGACTGGTTTTCGAAGGTAGACCCAAATCCGCACGTTTATTCCTTGTATACCAACGATCCGGGGGCGGACAAAGAATTTGACAGCTTCCGGAATGATAATGACAACACGCACCTGAGGCTCCTGTATTGTATTGATGCACTGAATGAAGGAATTCATGTGGAAAACATCAGCGGGGTCATCCTTTTGCGCCCGACAGTATCCCCGATCGTTTACAAGCAGCAGATCGGGCGGGCACTATCTGCCAGCAGCGTGGGGACTGCTGACATTTTCGATGTAGTCTCAAATATAGAAGCCATCTGGAGCATCGACTCTGTGGAGGAGGAGATGCAGCTGGTGATTTCCTATTACCGCAGCCTGGGCGAAGATGAACTGATCGTAAACGAGCACTTTCGGATCATCGACGAGGTACATGATTGCCGCGAATTATTTGCGAAGCTGAATGATACACTGACCGCGTCCTGGGATCTGATGTTTGAACAGGCAAAGGCGTTTTATGAGGAAAATGGGAATCTGGAGGTTCCCTGCAGATACATTACAGAGAATGGTTATGCTCTGGGGAACTGGATTTTTAGCCAGAGGAGAATCCGCAAAGGGCAGCTTCCGGGCACTCTTACCGAAGAACGCATCCGCAGGCTGGATTCCATCGGCATGGTCTGGGAGACGGCTGCAGATTTGAAATGGGAGCGGTATTATGCGGCGGCAAAGCGGTATCAGGAGAAATATGGAGATCTGAATGCTCCGGCAAAATATGTGGATGAAGAAGGAGTCGCACTGGGTACCTGGCTCTCTGATATCCGGGCTTTGAAGAATGCCGGCGGCCATCAGGTGTTTTTATCGCCGGACCGGATACAAAAACTGAACGATCTCGGTATGATCTGGGATGTGCTGGATTATTTCTGGGAACGGAATTATGCGGCTGCATACAATTATTATCTGGAGCACCGCAATCTGGATGTTCCTACCGGGTATGTGACAGGAGATGGGATACGCCTTGGCACCTGGATATACCGGATGCGCGCCCTGCAGGCTGGGACAGCAACAGGAACCCCACCCACCGAAGAACAGGTGCGTCGGCTGGACGCCATCGGCATGGCCTGGGGAAACCAGTCTGATGACAAATGGGAAAGGGGATTTCAGGCAGCGGCGGATTTCTTAAAGGAGCATGGGAACCTGCAGGTTCCGGCGGACTACATTGCAGAAAATGGTTGCAGGCTGGGCTACTGGATAAATCGCCAGCGTAATCTGTACAAAAAAGGGAACCTCCCTGCAGAGCGCATCCGGCGTCTGGACATGCTCTGCAGGAACTGGCAGGCGGGCAGATGGGAGACAAAGTTAGCACTGGTAAAAGCCTGGTATGAGGAGAAAGGGAACCTTGATATTCCGCAGGACACCGTGGTAGGCGGCTTCTGGATTGGAAAATGGCTTGTAATGCAAAAAAAACTCCTGGATTCCGGAAAGCTTTCCAGGGAGCAGGCGGAACTCCTTAACGAGCTGCCAATCAGGCAGGAAGTGATACCGCAGGAAGAGAAGTTCCAGAGGGCGTGGCTGCAGATGTATCAGGATGCAGCTACCTATGTGGAGGAAACCGGCAGCCTAAAGAATATCCCGCATGATTATCGTGGAAGCAGCGGAGGTCTCTTGTGTGTTTGGGTTTCTCGTCAGCGAAGTGCAAAGAATAAAGGCAGGCTAAGTGATGAGAGGTGCCGGATGCTCGAAGATATAGGAATTGAATGGGAGCCACTGGCTAAAAAGAATTCGGACATAGAAACGGCTGAGGATTCGGCTCAGAGTAAAAATCAGGACGGGAGTCCCGGCAGAAGCTGTATCATGAACCATACCAGATGCGCACGAACCAGAAATCCTGGAAGGCTATATGACGGTTCCGCGCCATCCGTACAGGATGGTGCGCAGGCAGTGAATTCATAAACAGATATATACGAAGCTGCCAATCATCATGTTATTAGCAGCTTCCCGAATACACATGGGACAAGATTTACAAGACTCCGGATTTTGGAAACGTGTCGCTCCGTCGCCGTTGCCCATGCCGGTCGTCATAAAACACAGACAGCCGCCTCTTTCATTATAGAAGCGGCATGGCGAAGCC
>JAJBVE010000149.1 GCA_020859995.1 Clostridiales bacterium | reverse complement strand
TATATACCCTGAACAATTTTGATCCCATCAAATTCATTCCCAATGGCGTGTATTTAACCGGATTTTTCTCAAACTATCCGACACAGGACATCATGCAGGACATTTTCCGTTTCATCGAATACCATGAGATCACACCGATAATCGGTGCAGCATACCCGTTCGGGCGGATTTCGGAGGCTCTGTACGATATGGATCACCATAAGGTCAACGGCAAAATTGTCGTTACAGTATAAAGGCGGTGACAGATATGGGGATGCCCGTGGTGTGCAGAAGGATCAAAAAACAAAATCCATCGCTATACGAAAGAGGAGATCATCTATGGATGCAGCTACCTGTTTGAAAAAATGTGAGTTGGTCGGTGTGCTGGCCTTTGCAACAATAGGAAAAAACGGTGAACCACAAATACGCAATATCAGTGCGATTCATTATGAAGCGGATGCGATTTATTTTTTTACAGCAAGAGGAAAGGATTTCTGTTCAGAACTAAAAGAGGACGGACGTGTCCAGATTCTTGCATATACACGCTTCAAGGAAACCATCCGGGTGTCCGGAAAGGCAGTGATAGCCGAAGATCAGGAAAAGTGGATTAATACCATTTTTGAAGAACAGCCGTATCTTTCCAATGTATATCCGGGTGATACCAGAAGTATTGGCATTGTATTCTGTGTAAAAGATATGGAAATCGAATATTTTAATCTTGGTGTCAGGCCAATTTTTCGGGAAACTTATACCGTGGGAAATGGGAAAGCACATCAGAAAGGATACCGGATTTCGGATAATTGTATAGGATGCGGCACCTGCGCTTCCGTCTGTCCGCAGCAGGTCATCAAAGAAGGGACACCTTACAGAATCACTCAGGAAAACTGTCTGCACTGCGGCAACTGTTTTGAAAACTGTCCTGTGGCGGCCATTGAGAGACTGGGCTGATCTTATGAAAAGAGTAACTAACAACCGCACTTACAAGAAGGAAGATTCAAAATGGATTTTATGGATTTTTGTCCTGAACACAAAAGAGAGTCTTGAAAAAATGTGGTCGCAATCCCATTAGCTTTAGATGATGAGTTAAGATCCATTTCCTGTTTGACATCATAGGATCAAGTGTTTAAAATCAAAAGAGTATCCGGTTTTGATATGGTATTACACAAGTGACAGGAGGATCGCAGGATGAATTTTGAGTATTACACTCCCACAAAGGTGGTTTTTGGAAGAGGAGCAGAAGAGAAAACGGGAGAGCTGGTGAAGGAGCAGGGCGGGCATAAGGTTCTGATCCATTATGGCAGCGGCAGTGTTGTAAGGACGGGACTGCTGGATAGGATTTGTCATTCCCTGGAGGAAGCTGGTATTTCGTATGTCCTGCTGGGCGGTGTTGTGCCGAACCCAAGACTGTCAAAGGTGAGGGAAGGCATCCGCCTGTGCCGGGAGGAAAAGGTGGATTTTCTGCTGGCCGTAGGAGGAGGCAGCGTGATTGATTCCACGAAGGCGATTGGATATGGGCTTGCGAACGAAGGCGATGTCTGGGACTTTTACGACCGAAAAAGGCAGGCCGCGGGCTGCACGCCGCTGGGAGCCGTGCTGACGATCGCGGCAGCCGGCAGTGAGATGAGCGATTCTTCCGTCATCACCAATGAAGACGGCTGGATCAAGCGCGGCTACAGCAGCAACTATTGCCGGTGCCGGTTTGCGGTCATGGATCCGGAGCTGACCTATACGCTCCCGGATTATCAGACACAGAGCGGTTGTGTCGATATTATGATGCACACGATGGAGCGTTATTTCAATCTGAGCGACAATATGGAATTGACGGATGGCATCAGTGAGGCATTGATTCGAACCGTGATGAAAAATGCAATTGTTCTCAAACAAAATCCGTCCGATTACAATGCCCGCGCGGAAGTGATGTGGGCGAGCAGCCTCTCACACAATGGCCTGACCGGCTGCGGAACAGGCGGCGGGGACTGGGCGTCCCACCAGATCGAACATGAGCTGGGCGGTATGTTTGATGTGGCGCACGGAGCGGGGCTTGCGGCCATCTGGGGAAGCTGGGCGCGGTATGTCTATCCGGAGCATCCGGAGCGCTTCGCCAGATTTGCAAGGCAGATTTTTGATTTGCAGGAAGGGGCGGACCTGCAGGAGCTTGCGCTCGCCGGAATCGAGAAAATGGAGGACTGTTACCGGAGCATGGGAATGCCGACGAACCTGAAAGAGCTGGGCGTTGAACCGACAGAAGCGCAGATGCATGAGATGGCGGAAAAATGCTGCTTCTTTGGGCGGCGGACAGTCGGAGCCATAAAGAAGCTTACCGCGGAGGATGTAGAGGCAATTTACCGGATGGCGCGCGGATAAAACGAAAATAAGCATATGAAAATCACCCTTGCCGGCAGACTTGAGGAGTCATGCCGGTATTTTTTTTGAAAACGGCGCAGAAGTAGCTTTCTGAGGAGAAATTCAGAAAACTGCTGATTTCGGCCAGACTCATATCACTTTCCAGTAAAAGCCGTTTCGCTTCACGGATCTTCTCTTCCTGGACAAATTCACCGATGGTTTTTCCAGTTTCTTTTTTGAAATGTGTGCTGAGATACGCGGCATTCATTCCCAATTCTTTTGCAAATACACTGGTACTCAGTTTTTCCGTAATATGGCTTTTGGTATACTGCGAGATTCGCCGCACGAGGACAGAGCCGGAAGAAATTTCCGACAGTTCGGCATTCATTTTGGTATATTCCTGAATCATCGTATAAAAACATTCAGTCAGCTCGGGCATGGACTGGGCAGACAGGATCTCTTTCAGGTAGTGATTGTATGCCGCGTTTGCCCGCGTGTAATCAACGCCGCTTTGCATAGACTGCCTGGAGGCGATCATGTTTGCGGTCGATATAAAGATTTTGACCGAGACAAGATCGTCCGGCTCTCCTACTTTGAGAGGCAGGATGACTTCCCGGAAAAGCTTTTTTGTAGCAGAGAGGTCTCCCTGCTGGATGCAGGCCAGAATCTGGTGCTCCAGGTCCGGGTTGCTGTAGCCTTCCTCTTCCTCCACAATGCGTGTTTTGACCTTGTAGGGAAGATTCCACTGAAAATCCGGCTGCGGAATGTCCTTTGGGACTTTCAGATGGAGAAGGCGGCAGAGAATCTGAATGGACGCTTTGATGCTGGCAATGGAATGCGGGCGGATGTTGTTAAAATACTGCCGGATGGTGTCCAGATCCTCGGTTTTTCTTCCAATCCGGTTCGTGATTCGAAGTGCCTCGCGCTTTGTACAGTCAGTAAGCAGCGTGGGCCCCAGTATGATCGTTGTATCGGTGCCGGGGAGATGAATGCCGGCAAAATACACTTCTTCCGGGGTGCAGGCGTACCAGATATCCGGGAGCTCCCCTGACAGGGAAGAGTACAGCAAAAGCGGAAGATTATAGTCCTGCGGCGCCAGCGCGTACCTTTCACAGATGGTTTTATTTTCAAAGATTGTGACGGGGAGGCTGGTGCTTTCATAGAAAAGCTTCAGCAGGGAAGAGATAGATGTTTGACCGTCATTTTTCATAGGTGCCTCCTGTAAAAATGGAGCGTTCGTCAGGCGCTGATATCCGATGCGTTTTCGGCATATGGTTTCATAACAGGTAGTCTGCGGCTGACGGTTTTCAATTGTCATTGATTTTATAAATGATATGAAAATTATAACATACAACCAAAAATATTGGTATAAGAAAATGCCATTGACCGGCTAAAATATCACCATCAAAAGAAACAGGGTAACAACTACGGGACATTGCCTGCAACCCGCATCAAAAATTGATGCGGGACAAGGAAAGGAGGAACGAATGGAACAAAAAGAGCTGTATAAACCGTTGGAAGATCCCTATTACGCGGAACCGTACATTGATGTTGAGGAGTGGAGGACTCTCCCGGTCCGGCATTACTATGTGCATGGCGGGTTTCGCGGAACGGATGTGAACGGCAGCAATGAATGCCGGTTTTGCTTTTATTTTCCGGAGGCGGATGCTTATGAAAATCGATTTTTTCAGTATTTGTCTCCGGCACCGGAGGATGAGCATGAGAGTGAGCATCTGACCGGTGAAGACGATAAGATTTCCTTTGCGATCACGCACGGGGCTTATTATGTGGTTTCCAATCAGGGCGGATTTATTCCAGGTATCGATTGCTCGAGACTGTATAAGACAAGTGCCAGTACAGCGGAGTTTAGCCGAAAGGTGGCCATGAGACTGTATGAAACAGAGAAGCGGCCTTACGGTTATGTCTTTGGGGGAAGCGGAGGAAGCTTTAAAACGATCAGCTGTATTGAGATGACAGATGGTGTCTGGGACGGGGCGGCTCCGTATGTGCTGGCCAATCCGATGGCAACCCCGAATGTGTTTGCGCCGAGGTGCCGCGCGATGCGCGTGCTGGGAGAAGATGGAATCGCCCGTGTCATTGACAACATGTCCCCTGGCGGAAGCGGGGAGCTCCTTGACGGCTTAAACGAGGAACAGAGGGAGGCTCTGGCGGAGGCCACCAGGATGGGATTTCCGAAGCGCGGCTGGTTTTCAGCCGAAACGATGGGGGATGGCTCCCTGATGGTATTAGCTCCGTTTATTTATCAGGTGTATCCGCAGTATTTTACGGAATTCTGGACGAAAGAAGGCTATGAAGGGGCAAATCCCGAGAGCAGCGAGGCGAAGGCGCGCGTGCGGCACGTGACGAAGGTTTCTGAATTGCTGCTGCCGTATCAGCGGGAAGAGGCAGAATACACCAACGTGGATAACAGCTGGTGGAACGTCATGACCGGCAACAAGGGGACGCCGCAGATCCGTATGGAGCAGGCGCCGCCGGAGGATGCGTACCTTTTCCATAGCAGAATCCGAGTGCTTTCCGGTGAAGCGAAGGGAAAAGAATGTGCCATTGAATCTATTGAAAATGGCGTGATTACCGTACATGGCGCCAGCGAAGGCGGCGATACCGGAAACGCGCTGGAGGGGCTTGCGGCCGGCGACGAGATTATGATTGACAACAGTGATTATCTGGCCATGCAGACCCTGCAGAGGCATCAGGTGCCGGATGAGACCTATCATGTATACGACCAGTATCGTAACGAAGACGGGACACCGAAATATCCGCAGCTTCCGGTCCTGATTGCTCCCATCATTGCGCAGGGCGGAGGCGGAAGTGTTCCGACCGGAGATATACACGGAAAGGTGATTGCCAACTGCTCTCTTCTGGATGAGAGCGCGTATCCATGGCATGGGGACTGGTATCGGGAGGCGGTAAAACGGCATCTGGGAGAACGGATGGACGATCAGTTCCGGCTCTACTACAATGATAACTGCACCCATAACGACAGCGTAAAGGATATGGCAAATCCCCAGTATGAGATTGATTATGTCGGCATTCTTCATCAGTCTATGCTGGATCTGACGAAGTGGTGCGAGCAAGGCATAGCGCCGACTGCAAGCACAAGATATGAGGTGGCCGACGGGCAGGTAACTGTCCCGGAATCCGCGGACGAGCGGGGAGGATTACAGCCGGTGGTAAACGCCTGTGTCGATGGCAAAAAGTGCGCAAAAGTGAAGGCGGGGGACCGGGTGTCCTTTACGGCCACGATCACGGCTCCGGCCGGCTCCGGCAAAATCACGTCGGCCGCGTGGGATTTTGAACGCACTAATGATTTTTCCAGGGAGGAAACGCTGTGCCTGAGCGAAGACGGAAGAAAGGCGACTGTGATATGCAGCCATATTTTTACAGAACCGGGGACTTATTTTCCGGTAATCCGGGTGAAAAGCCAGCGCTGCGGCCTGAAAGAAGATCTTTTCACCCAGTGCAAGAACCTTGACCGCGTGAGAGTGATCGTAGAATAAAAGAGGAGGAATTTGATTACGATGAAACTGAAAAAAGACATCAACATCTCAGAATTACTGAAGGACGCGCAGAAGTGTGAGCATGATGTGTATCTGATGACCGATGATGGGGACAGGCTGAATCTGAAGTCCACCCTGTCTCAATATGTACTGGTTGTACTGGCTGGCAACAGGGATGTGTTAAGAGCCACGGAACTGGTCTGCTCACCGGAGGATGAAGAAAAACTCAGCTATTATACAGAAGAATAAGGAGGAGATACCAATGAGCAAAAAAGCAAAAGCAAATCAGGATGATCGAGTCGGCGCCGGCAAAGTAGTTATCTGGACGAGCAGTACCGTATCCAGAACCATCACCGTACTGGTAATGGGCTACCTGATGGTTTATTGTACGGATACTCTGATGCTTGCACCGGCTACCGTCAGCCTGATTCTTGTACTCAGCAAGCTCGTGGACGGCGTAACAGATGCTTTCGCAGGATTTATTGTTGACCGGACGAAAACGAAGTGGGGCACCGCAAGACCTTATGAGGTCTTTATTGTGGGGCTGTGGCTGGCAACGTGGCTGATGTTTTCCGTGCCGACAAGTCTTAGTACAATGGCGAAATACATATGGGTTTTTGCTATGTATGTTCTGGCTAATGCGATCTGCACAACTTTCCTGACAGCGAATGCGACCCCGTATATGATCCGCGCGTTTAAGGGAAAGCAGATTGTGAAGCTGACTTCCTACGGCAGTATTCCTGCCATGCTTGCGGCAATCGTATTCAACGTGGCGTTCCCGATTGCTATGGGACATATTGCAACATCTCCGGCCGGATGGAGCAGACTGGTGGGCATGATCGCGGTTCCGCTGGCAGCCTACGGACTTCTCCGTATGATCTTTGTAAAGGAGCAGTATGAGACGGAAACATCCGCTGTTGCAACAGAAAAGCTTCAGGTAAAGGATATCCTGAAGGTAGTGAAAAATAACAGCTTCATCTTTATTCTCTGTATCATTACACTGGTATACAGCATCATTGCCAACATGGGCGTTATGGTATATTACTTCAGGTATATTGTCCAGAATACAGACCTGATGGGTATGATGAGCCTGGTAACGATCATTACCATTCCGCTGCCGTTTGTTTTCCCGAAGCTGATTTCAAAGCTTTCGGTGGCAAAGCTGATGATGGCAGGCTTCCTGCTCTCTGCACTGGGGTATCTGGTTAATTTCTTTGCGGGATCCAATTTTGTGGGACTCATGATCGGCTATCTGTTTACCGGCGCCGGCACGGTTCCGGTAAGTATGCTGATGCCGCTGGCGATTATCGAGTGTGCGGATTTCAATGAATGGAAGGGAATCCGCCGTATGGAAGGAACACTAAGCAGTCTTAATGGCCTTGCAACACAAATCGGACCCGCGGCCGGGGCGGGTATCCTGGGAGTGCTCCTTCAGATCAGCGGCTATACCGGGGATCTTGCAACGACGTCGCAGGGATCGATTACGATGATCCGTATGCTTTATACCCTGGTTCCGATGGTGGCGTATATCATTGTGGCGGTGATGCTGTATTTCTACAAGCTGGATAAGCTGATGCCGCAGATCAAAAAGGATAATCAGGAGAGAAGGGCGCTGGAAGAAGCTGCGACTGCTGATAAATAAGGAAAAACGATCATTTAACGACAGAATCGTCGGATTCTGAAGATTATGAGAAGCGGTTTTTTCTCATAATAGAAACTGTGCCTGTGTGCGCGATTCTGGTTTTGCCCTGTACCCATTATAGTGCAGGGCAAACTTGAGATAAAAAAGAAAAGTGAGGAGCATCGTCATGAGACAATTTGAAATGTGTGAACTAGTATTTTCGGGACCGGCTTTGACGGAAGATTATGCTTCGATTGACCTGACTGCTGACATTTCATGCGGCAGTGACACGGTTTCCGTGAAAGGCTTTTATGCGGGAAACGAAGAATACAAGGTACGTTTTCTGCCCAAAACAGCAGGAACTTATGCTTACCATTTGAGCGGCTGTATTACAGCGTCCGGGTCGGCAGAGGTCGCCTCTGGTGAAGGACACGGAATGGTCGTTGTGAAAGAACAGCATTTTTCTTACGAGGATGGTACGGTTTATCATCCTTTCGGCACGACCGTTTACGCACTGGCACATCAGGAAGATGAACTGGTCGAAGAGACCATGGAGACGCTGTCGAAAGCGCCTTTTAATAAAATCCGTCTCTGCCTGTTCCCCAAGCATTATGACTATAATCATAATGAGCCGAAGTATTACGCATTTGAAAAGAAAGCGGACGGCTCCTGGGATGTGAACCGTCCGTGTCTGGCATTCTGGGATGATTTTGAAGCGAAAATGTGCCGATTGGGGGAAATGGGAATCCAGGTGGATCTGATCCTGTTTCATCCGTATGACCGCTGGGGATTTGCAAAGCTCTCCCAGAGGGACAATCTGACCTATCTGGATTATCTGCTGCGGCGGTTTGCGGCCTATCCGTTTTTCTGGTGGAGCCTGGCAAACGAATACGATCTTTGCAGCCCGTATAAGACGACAGAAGATTTTGAGGAAATTGAGCAGTTTGTGGCGGAAAACGATCCGTACCATCATCTGCTCTCAAACCATAACTGCTTTGCACCGTGGGATTTCTCCCGCCCGGCTATCACGCATACATGCTATCAGATCAAAATGATGCACCACATACCGGACTGGTACAGGCAGTTTCAGAAGCCGGTTGTGGTGGATGAATGCTGCTATGAGGGAAATCTGCCTCAGCATTGGGGCTGCATTACCGGGGAAGAAATGGTCTCCCGATTCTGGGCGGCGGTGGTTTCAGGAGGATACTGCACACACGGTGAGACCTTCCTGGATCCGAAAAATGAGGTCATCTGGTGGGCAAAAGGAGGCCGGCTGACCGGGAAGAGCCCGGAGCGGATCAGGTTTTTGAAGGATTTTGTCTATAGTCTGCCAGGCTACATTGAGCCGGCGGATACGCAGGCGCCCATCCAGCAGCTGATAGAGGCTGCACCGCAGGAGCTTGAGGAAATGTGCGAAAAGGTACCGGAGGAGCTGCGCACCTTCGCGCAGGCGATTGCGCGTATGAGTACGGTAGAACATGAAAACCTGGTGGGAGGAGAGTATGTCGCCAGAGGAAAAGTCGGGGATCGCGTGTATCTGCTGTACCCTGGCAATTTCTGCCCTGCGCAGTATCCGATTGACCTGCCGAAGGATCACACGTATCGGGTAGAAGTCATCGATACCTGGGAAATGACTCGCACGACAGTGCTTACAGGCGTCAGCGGAAATCAGGTGATGGTTCCGCTGCCGGGGAAAACGCATATGGCCATAGCGGCGTTTATGGAAGAAATCTAATGGAGCGTTGTTATTGCTGTGAAGGAAGCAATTTCCATTTCGCTTTGGTTGGCAGCAGGTCGGAAGCGCTAAGGAAATCGCTCTGTACACTTTTTCAACCGGCGCTAAGCGAACGTCTACTGGACGATCGGTGCCGTGATGGAGCGGTCTTCGAGGAAAGGAGTTTACCGGAATGCAGGTGTTTGATGTAGAAGAAGTATTAAAAAATATGACACTGGAAGAAAAAGCGCAGTTTTGCTCCGGACGGGATTTCTGGAAAACACAGGACGTGGAGCGGCTGGGAATTCCTTCCATTATGATGTGTGACGGGCCGAACGGGCTGCGCAAACAGCTGGGCGAAGGAGATCACCTGGGAATCAATGAGAGCATTGAGACTGTGTGTTATCCGACCGCATCCGCGATGGCATCGTCTTTTGACCGCGATGTTATGTCAGAGCTTGGAAGTATGCTTGGCAAAGAATGTCAGTCCGAGGACATAGGCATGCTGCTTGGACCGGGTGTAAATATGAAGAGAAGCCCGCTGTGCGGACGGAATTTTGAATATCTGTCCGAAGACCCCTATCTGGCGGGTGCGCTTGCCACGGCCTATATCCAGGGACTGCAGGGAGAAGGAATCGCGGCATGCGTCAAGCATTTTGCCGCGAACAATCAGGAAACACGGCGGATGTCCGGCACATCGCAGGTGGATGAACGGACACTGCACGAGATCTACCTTCCCGCTTTTGAGATGGCGGTAAAGGAGGGTAAGGTGCGAAGCGTCATGTGCGCCTACAATGCAGTCAATGATGTTTTCTGCGCGGAGACTGGGGATTTGACGGCATGGTTGTGACGGACTGGGGCGCGGTGAAGGATCGTGTAAAAGGCCTGGAAGCAGGTGTAGACCTGGAAATGCCCGGAAGCACGGAAGGAAAAACGGAAGCAATTGTGGAGGCGGTAAAAAGCGGTGCACTCGAAGAGCGTGTATTGGATACCGCAGTCCGAAATAATCTGAAATTTGTGAGGGAGTGCCTGGAGAGCCGGATGGCGGAAAGACAGAACAAAAGTGAGGTGTCTGACCATCCATCCGGCAGTGGCTTTGACCGTGAGGCGGCACATCGTAAGGCCGGGGATTTTGCCAGAGAATGCGCGGTGCTTTTAAAGAATGACGGAATGCTGCCGCTGCAGGAGACACAAAAGGTTGCGTTTATAGGAGAATTTGCGGAGCATCCCCGCTTTCAGGGATCCGGAAGCAGCCATATCCATGTGCGCCGTCCGGTTTCCCCGCTGGACGCCATAGATGGACGGAAGATCACCTATGCGAAGGGATACAGCCTGGACGATGCGGGCAACAATGCGGATAATACGGATCATGATGCGAATAATGATACAGATCGTGATGCGGATTTATTGCTGGCAGAGGCGGTAGAGACGGCCAGGGAAGCGGATGCGGCGGTGATTTTTGCGGGCCTGCCTGACGCATATGAGACAGAAGGCTGCGACCGCGATAATATCGACCTTCCGGAAAACCAGAACCGGCTGATCAGCGAGGTGGCGAAGGTACAGAAAAATGTGACGGTCGTTCTCTTTGGCGGTTCGTGTATGGCACTTCCATGGGTATCTGAAGTAAAAGGGCTTTTGTGTATGTATCTGGGCGGCGACCATGTAGGGCAGGCTGCCGTGGATCTTCTCTATGGGCACGCCAATCCGTCTGGGCATCTGGCGGAGACCTGGCCGCTCAAGGTGGAAGACAATCCCTCCTGGCTGAACTTTCCGGGGGAAGACGGCGTCGTAGAATACCGGGAAGGGATTTATATCGGATACCGCTATTATGATAAGAAGAAAATGGATGTCCTGTTTCCGTTTGGACACGGACTGTCGTATACGTCTTTTGCATATAAGGTTTTCAAACTGAGCAGGGAGACCATGTCAGATGCGGATACGGTCACGGTTTCCTGCATCATAAAGAATGTGGGAACCTGCGCGGGAAAAGAAGCCGTACAGCTCTACGTCGGCGTGCCCGACAGTGATGTAAGGCGCCCGGTGAGAGAATTAAAAGGATTTGAAAAAATATTCCTGGAGCCGGGAGAGGAAAAAGAGGTATCATTTTTGCTGGATGGCAGATCCTTTGCCTATTATGAACCGAAGATCCACGACTGGTTTACAGAAAGCAAGACGGCGGTGATCGAAATCGGCGCATCCAGCAGAGATATCCGCCTTTCCGGCAGTGTGAAGATTCAGTCTGCACAGGAGCTTCCGCTTCACGTAACGCTGAGTACCACTATCGGCGAACTGATGTGCATCCGCAAGGGACGAGAATTCGTGGCAAACCTGATGGCCGGGATGGGAATGGGCGCAGAGAGTGCCCAAAGTGGCGGCACGGCATCCGGGACGTCAGAAGGCACAGAAGACGCCATGGGAGCAGGCGGAGAGAAAATGCGCAGGCAGATGATGTTTGAAATGCCGCTGAGTGCGCTGGCAGCTTATGGGGTAATGCCGCCGGAGGCGCTGAAAGGCCTCGTGGAAAGTCTGAATGAATAAGCGGATGCGGATAATTCCCGGAGGGAACTGTGAGTATACCAATTTTGCTTTTAAAACAGAATGGGATTATAATCGGAATTGCAAATGTTATGTTTTAAAAAAGGCTTGCAAGTGAGATAGTGTGTATATACTTTTTTACGGAGATACACCAGAAAGGAGTACCTGATAAAATGGATGAGATAAAATTGACAGAGATCAAAGAAGCAAATCTGGAAAGATTTGCCGGAGAAATCATCCGGGGTATGGTGAAGAATGAGCAGGATACAAAGGTGGCGCGTTTTCGGATCCTGAATCAGTATGCGAAAAAGGGAGAAATCCTGTTCACCGGGTCTTCCCTGATGGAACAGTTCCCGGTGCAGGAACTGATGATGGATCTGGGGATGGACAAAATCATCTACAACCGCGGAATCGGCGGCTTTACATCGGATGATATGCTTTTGCATATGGACGAGCAGGTGTTCGGGACAGAACCGTCTGTGATTTTTATAAATATTGGAACGAATGATCTCGCGGATGCCAGTGATTCGTTTGAGGCGCAGTTGGGGAAGCTGCTTGTAAATTACGAAAAGATTCTTTGCCAGATAAAGGACCGTCTTCCGCAGGCAAAGGTTTATCTGATGGCTTACTATCCGGTCAATGAGAGCGCAAAAGAAGAGGCTGGATGGGGCGCGAGCATGTTTGTGAACCGCAATAACAAAAATCTCCCCGTTGCGAACAGGGAAGTACAGAAGCTTGCGGAAAAAATGGGATATGCGTTTATTGACGTAAATGAGGGACTTACCGATGAGCAGGGAATGCTGAAAGCGGAATATACGGTGGAAGGAATTCATATGTATGCAAACGGATACCGCATTGTGCTGGATAATTTAAAGAAGTATCTGTAGGAGAATCCGGATATGAAGATTTATGACATGAAAGTCAATCATCTGACAAACCCGCTCGGGTTTCGTATGACGCGCACGGTATTTTCGTGGAAAGTAGCTGAGGCAATTGGAAAAAATCAGACTGAGGCCAGAATACAGGTGGCAGCGGATGCACAGATGCACGCGACGGTTTTTGATTCCGGATTTGCGAAAGAAGCAGACAGCCTTGGCTATCGTGCGGATTTTGAACTGCGGCCTTACACACGCTATTACTGGACAGTGACGGTGCGGACAGATAAAGGAGAGGAAGCGACCGGCGAGACGCAGTGGTTTGAGACAGCGAAGCGGGACGATGCATGGATTGGCAGATGGATCACCTGCAATAATGAAATAAAACGCCATCCGGTTTTTGAAAAAGAGATTTGTCCGGCAAAGCCAGTCAGGCAGGCACGGCTATATATCTGCGGCCTGGGGCTGTATGAAGCTTATTTTGATGGAATGCGTATCGGAGACGAATATCTGACGCCCTACAGTAATGACTATAACGAATGGGTGCAATACCAGACCTTTGATGTGACGGAGCAGGTAAATCAATGCAGCCGTTTTCAAAAGACGGATGAGACCGATAAGGAGACTGATCAGGAACGAAAGGACAAGGATCGCGCGTATTTCGGAAAAACTCCTGCGTGCGGGAAGCTCTCTATCTGGCTCGGCAATGGCTGGTATAAGGCACGCTTCGGCTTTACGGCATTCGAAGATAAGGGCTTTTATGGCAATGAGTGGAAGCTGATCGCGGAGCTGCGTCTGACCTATGAGGATGGCAGTATAGAGACGATCGGTACGGATGAGAGCTGGAAGGTGCGCCGCAGCAATATTACTTTCTCAAATCTGTATGACGGAGAATATGTGGATAATACGCTGCCGGAGCTGCCAGTGGAACAGGTGCGTTTTTGTGAGGCACCGAAGGGTGCTCTGACGGAGCGGATGAGTCTGCCGGTCACGATTCATGAGGAATTTGAACCGGTGGAACTGATTCATACACCCGCAGGCGAAACTGTCTTTGACATGGGACAGGAGTTTACGGGGATTTTTGCCCTGCGTGTACATGAGCCGGCCGGAACGGTGATTCATATCCAGACAGGAGAAATCCTGCAGAGAGATCCTGGGCAGACAGAAGCAACACAGTCGGCGGCTTTTGCAGCTGGGCAAACAGAGGCAGTGCGGCTGGAGGCTTGTGCACCGACTCAGACTGACTTCTCTGAAGTTCCCTGCGCCGGACATGCCGATGGAAATTTTTACAACGCAAATCTGCGCTCTGCAAAGTCGGAGTATTACTATGTTTCGGATGGGACGGAGAAGACGATTGTTCCACACTTTACTTTTTTTGGCTACCGCTATGTAAAGGTGGAAGGTGTGACAAACCTGAGAAAGGAAGATTTTAAGGGGCTTGCGCTGTACAGTGATCTGGAATTTACCGGTCAGATGGAGACCGGGCATGCGCTGGTCAACCGTTTTATCAAAAATGTTCAGTGGGGACTCAAGAGCAATTTCGTGGATGTGCCGACTGATTGTCCGCAGCGCGACGAGCGGATGGGCTGGACCGGCGATGCGCAGGTATTTTCTCCGACCGCTACCTATCTTTCAGATACGTATGCATTTTACGCAAAATACCTTTACGATATGGCGAAAGAGCAGAGTGCACTGGATGGAAAAGTACCGGATGTGGTTCCCTCCTGCGGGGTGGAAAGCACGGCTTGCGTCTGGGGAGATGCGTCCTGCATTATTCCATGGAATCTTTATTTATTCTATGGCGATAAAAGTATTTTAGAAGATCAGTTTGAGAGCATGAAAAGCTGGGTGGACTATATTCGCAGAGTGGACAATGCCCCTTTATCTATGCCCGGCAGCACAGAGACGCGAGCGGCGTCACCCGGTAATAAAGCTGCTCTGCATAACTGGCGCCATGTATTTCATTATGGAGACTGGCTGGCGCTGGATAATCCGGCCGGCGGCGCGGAGCAGGTGATGGGAGGTACGGATGAGGAGTTCATCGCGAATCTGTATTACGCGGTCAGCGCCGGACTGGTGTCCAATGCCGCGCATGTGCTTGGGAAAGAAGCGGAAGAAGCGGAATATCGTGCACTTTCCGACGAGCAGTTTGCTGTGGTAAAGAACGAATACTACAGCGCGACCGGCAGATGCTGCATTAAGACACAGACTGCGCTGATTCTGACACTGAAATATCACCTGTCTGAAAATGTGGAGCTGACCAGAAAGCAGCTGCAGAAACTGTTTGAACTCAGCAATGGCAAGCTGCGGACCGGTTTTGTCGGTACTCCGCTGTTAAATAATGTGCTGACCGAGAATGGGTTTGAGGAGCTGGCCTATGGTCTGCTGTTGAACGAGGACTATCCGGGCTGGCTTCATGAGGTGAAGCTGGGAGCGACGACCGTCTGGGAGCGCTGGAACAGCCTGCTTGATGATGGAACAATCTCCGGTATCAGCATGAACAGCATGAATCACTATGCATATGGGTCAGTTCTGGAGTGGATGTTCCGTCATGTGGCGGGCATCAATACCGTGGAGGAGGCACCCGGTCTTCGGAAAGTGGCCTTTATGCCGCTCCCAAACCGGACCCTGCGGAACGTATCGGCGTCTTATAATTCCCCGGCCGGATTATACAAAAGCAGCTGGGAGATGACGGATTCCTCTCACGTAGTATTGTCCGTAACGGTTCCATTTGGATGCAGCGCTACTCTGCAGCTGCCGCTTGCGAAGCCGGAAACCTATGAGGATAAAGAGAATCCGGTGTTTGCATGCGTGCAAGATGGAATCTGCTATCTGAATGCGGGAACTTATACGGTCAGATATGAGACGATAGAGGCAATGTCAGATTAGAAGTCTGACATGACTTACGCAGTCGGATAGCGGATCATTTAGAACAACCGATTCAGGAACGGGATGAAGAGAGGTATGCTATTAATGAGAAAGAATGGATTAGTCCCAAAACCAGTAGAAATGAAAGAATTTCCTTCCGATAAGTCCTGCTTTCTGAACAGAGAAATAGGAGTTCGGATGGGCGGGTTTGAACCGTGGTGCCTCCTGGCTTTCTTGCAGAGAACAGGACGAACCCTGATAGCCGGCAGAGAAGATATTACTTTGATAAGAGAAGGATCTGCCGGAGAAGAGGGATATCGTTTAAAGGTTACAGATAAGGGCATTTCGATTTTTGCTGCTGCGGAAAAGGGCGTCATCTATGCGCTTACGACGTTGGCCTGGCTGCTCGATGGAGAGGAAGTGGAAGCCTGTGAGATTACGGATGAACCGAAGTATGCTCATCGGGGATTATCGATGGACTGTGCAAGACATTTTTTTACTGCCCCGGAAGTGAAAAAAGTAATTGAGGAGATTTCACTGGCCAAGATGAATGTCTTTCACTGGCATCTTACCGATGATCAGGGGTGGAGAATTGAGAGCAGGAGGTTTCCGCAGCTCCATGAGACAGGAGGCGCACATTATACCCAGGAAGAGATTAAAGATATCTGTGAATATGCAAAAGTAAGAGGCGTGGAAATTATACCGGAGATCGATATGCCCGGTCACGTGAGCAGCCTTCTTGCAGCCGTCCCGGAATACAGCTGTTCCGGGAAGAACGTGAATCTTGCAAAGACCGGAGGAATTTATCCGGTAATTCTTTGCGCGGGCAATGACAGAACCTATCAGTTCCTTGATGAACTGTTTGAAGAAATGTGTACTCTTTTCCCCGGGACAAGATTTCACACGGGAGGCGATGAAGCACCGAAAAAAGAATGGAAAATATGTCCTTGCTGCCAGAAGAAAATGACGGATATGGGATTTGATAATTATGGACAGCTGCAGGGGTATTTTGCAAATCAGGTGTCCAAATTACTGAAAAAGAGAGGAAAGACAGCCATTTACTGGAACGAGACACTTCAATCTGGTATGCAGCAGACGGATGTTCAGGCACAGTACTGGACGTTACAGCACCGGGATTCTATGGAAGTGTTTGCAGATCAGGGCGGTTCATGGATTTATTCCGATATGTTCGAATTATATTTTGACTATCCATATAGTATGACGAACCTGAAAAAGGTATATAGTACGGTGCCGCATCTTGGAGAGCGTCAGATGGGAAAAGAGAATGGTTTGCTTGGGATGGAGGCCGCCGTATGGGCGGAGCATATCACGGATAATGTGAGGCTTGAGAATCTGTTATTCCCCAGAATCTATGCTCTTGCGGAAATCCTTTGGAGCGGTCAGGGCGATTATATGGAATTTGAGGAAAGACTGAAAAAAATATCCGAAATAAAATACATGGTGAGATTGCATATACGGAGTGTGAGTGGTGGAATCCAGGCGGCGAGGAGCGGCAAAGAGAAGCTTTTCGCTACATGAAAGCCATGAATGAGGGAATGTCGGAAGAGACAAGAAGCGAGACTGTTGAGAGTACAGCACCGAATGAGGAGTTTGGACGGGCATTTATGACAAAGTTTTTCCAGCCGGAGGATCTGCCGATTCTTATGGGAAGCATGCAGTCTTAGATAATTATCATTTTGGGGAACAAATTCATTTGCAGAAGAATGAATTTGTTCCCCAAAATCAGAGGAGAAAGATCAGGCAGAAAATCGTTTTATGAGACGAGTAGCTACTTCGACTTTTACCGTGTGGGAAACCGGATTTGCAATCTGTTCCAGAAGCTGTTTTACTGCTGTCTGCCCCATGAATTTGCGCGGAATGTCGATGGTGGTAAGGGATGGTTCGACAATTTTATCTTCAGAAATATTATCAAACCCGATGATGGCTACGTCATCGGGTATTTTGTATCCGCGGAGCTTAAAGGCGCGGATTGCTCCAATCGCGATCAGATCATTATCGGCAAAATAACATCTTGCAATATCGTCGCCCCTGTCAATTATTTCCAGCATATCAGAAAATGCGCCGTCAATCGAAGGCGCCAGTTCATGCCGGATACTTTTCGCGGTGGACATCCCATGCTCGTGGACGGCTTTGATAAAGCCGGTACTTCGTTCTTCAAAATTTTCAATGCGATAAGAAGATTTCAGATATCCGGGCTGGCTTTGTGTGCGGTCGATCAGATAGTCGGTGGCAAGATAAGCGCCCTGCGTATTGTTGATCAGGACACTGCTGCATTCCAGGGCTTCAAAGTAGGTATCAAGAAGAACGATCGGCACAGACAGGGTAAGGAATTCCCTGCATATTTCGGCGGTTATTTCAGTTCCCAGTAAAATGATTCCGGCGCAGTCAGAGAGACGCAGGTCTTCCATGGTCCGTTGAAAATCGTTCGTTTTTTCATAGATCTGTATAGTTCGAAGCCGGTATTCGTGTTTCCGGCATTCCTCGGTAATCCCGTCTGTCAGCTCCGAAAAGATCGGGGTATAGTTCAAAATGGCATTGTGTGCCCGCCAGATGATACAGTAGATCATTCCCGCGTGATTCTTTTTCATGGAAAGTCTGGAAAAATCATAGCCCAGTTTTTCTGCTTCTTTGATCACACGTTCTTTTGTTTCCCGGCTGACTCCGGCTTTATTATTGAGCGCCATGGAAACAGCTGTTTCGGACAGATTTAAACGGCGGGCCAGTTCTTTCGCGGTAACTCTCATTTGATTTCTCCTGATTCTTAATCTTTCGGGTCTGCTTTCTCACAGCTCTGTTTCGGGGAAGATTACTTCCGATGCAACAACAGGCAAGGTAGCCAGAGTTATAAGGGATCCATCGGCAGGTCAGTCCCCTTTATGACATAGCTTGCACGAATAATTGGCGGCTATTTCGTGGCTTCGCAATTTGCGGCACCTCAGCCAGTATAGCCGACATTTGCGATAAAAGCAAGAATAAAGTAAAAAATAAAGTAATTTTGACTTTATTATATATAGAAATAAAGTGTTCTTTTCAATAGAATAGTGTCAGAGACTGAGGAATAAACGATGGATGACCGCCGGGTGAAGGCAGAGGTTCATAGCAGTGATGTTCGTAAAAAAGCATATTTATCATGTGAGGAGGAATCAGAAATGGCAACGATTAAAATTGGCTTTGCCCCGACAAGACGCAGCATTTTCAGTGCGCCAGACGCGGTGAAATACCGGGGACTGACAGCAAAAAGGCTTACGGAACTGGGAATTGATTTTGTGGATATCACAGATATCAACGAGGAAGGGCTCCTCTATGACGACGCGGATCGTATAAAGATTGCAGAAAAGTTCAAAGCGGAAAAAATAGACGGTCTGTTCCTTCCGCACTGTAATTTCGGAACGGAGTTTGAATGCGCGCGCCTGGCAAAGGATCTGAACGTACCGGTGCTTCTCTGGGGGCCGCTGGATGAGCGGCCGGAGCCGAACGGCGTCCGCCTGCGCGACACGCAGTGCGGCCTGTTTGCCACCGGCAAGGTGCTGCGCCGTTTTGGCATTCCCTTTACGTATATGACGAACTACCGTCTGGAGGATCCGGTCTTTGAGCGGGGAATCCGTGATTTCCTGGCGGTCTGCAATGTAGTGAAAACCTTCAAAAATATCCGCATCCTTCAGATTTCCACCAGACCGTTCGAATTCTGGTCCACGATGTGCAATGAGGGCGAGCTGCTGGAGAAATTCAATATCCAGCTGTCTCCGATCCCGATGCCGGAGCTGACCGATCAGGTAAAGCTGGCAAAAGAGGAGCACACCGAGGTGGCGGAGGTTATGGAATACTGCCGCAGCCATATGGAAATCTGCATTAAAGATAATGAGCTGGAGAATGTAGCCGCTTTGAAGGTGGCGATGAAACGGCTCATTGAAAAATACGGCTGCCAGGCCGGTGCAATCCAGTGCTGGAACCAGCTGCAGTCGGAGCTTGGCATCATGCCCTGCGCGGCAAACGCCCTTTTAAATGAAGAAGGCATCCCGATTGTCTGTGAGACAGATATCCACGGCGCGATTACTGCTCTGCTGGTGGAAGCGGCAGGCATGAACGAGCAGAGAAGCTTTTTCGCGGACTGGACCATCCGCCATCCGGATAATCCGAACGGGGAGCTCCTTCAGCATTGTGGTCCGTGGCCGATCTCGGTGGCGCGCGAGACGCCGAAGCTGACCTATCCTCTGGCGTTCGACCATCCGGGCAGCATCACGGCGGAAGCAAAGCATGGGGATGTGACGCTGTGCCGCTTTGACGGAGACAACGGCGAATACTCTCTACTGCTCGGCAACGCGAAGGGTGTGGATGGGCCGAAAGGAATGGGAACCTATCTCTGGGTAGAGGTAGAGAACATTAAGCGCCTGGAAGCGAAGATTGTGGAAGGACCGTACATCCATCACTGTGTTGGTATCCATAAAAATGTGGTGCCAGTTTTGTATGAAGCATGTAAATATATCGGCGTGAAGCCGGATCTGTATGATCCGATCGAGGAGGACGTAAAGGCGTATCTTCGCGGGGAATGAGAAAAGGTTGAATGGTCAACTATCTGATACGGTGCTTTACGTGTGCTGCGAAGTACGCATGAAAATGTATATGAAACAGGGAAAGGTCCTTACTGGGCGGTATTTTACATTTTGTGCAAGATATTCCCTGGTTATTTGAACAATTACAGGAACTTAAGAAAGGAGCTGCAGACATGAATTTAGAAGTATTGGCATATAAACTGAGAAAAGATGTCATCAACATGATCGTAGCCGGAAAAGGCGGACATATCGGCGGCGACATGAGTGTGATGGAAATCCTGACAACCCTGTATTTTAAGGAGATGAATATCTCTCCGGAAAATATGGACAGCCCGGATCGGGATCTTTTTGTCATGAGCAAGGGGCATTCCGTGGAAGCGCTGTATGCGGTTCTGGCGGAAAAGGGTTTCTTCCCGATTGAGCAGGTCATGAATGAGTTTTCCAGATTCGGCTCGAAATTCATTGGCCATCCGAATAACAAGCTCCCGGGAATCGAGATGAATTCCGGCTCTCTGGGGCACGGACTTCCGGTATGCGTCGGCATGGCTCTCGCGGGAAAGATGGACAAAAGAGCGTACCGTGTTTATACCGTGATGGGAGACGGGGAGCTGGCGGAAGGCTCCGTCTGGGAAGGTGCGATGTCCGCGAGTCATTATAAGCTGGACAACCTCTGCGCGGTCGTGGACCGTAACCGCCTGCAGATTTCAGGAAGCACCGAGGATGTGATGCATCACGACGACCTTTGCGCCCGCTTCTCCAGCTTTGGCTGGAATGTAATCAGCGTGGACGGAAATGACATAGACGCCCTGTACGAGGCGTTTGAGGCAGCAAAGACGGTGAAAGGATGCCCGACCGTGGTGATTGCGAACACAACCAAGGGCTGCGGTTCTCCTGTGATGGAAAACAAGGCGAACTGGCATCACAAGGTACCGACACAGGAGGAATATGAACAGATCATGAAGGATCTGGATGCGCATATCGAAAGCCTGTCTTGAGGCGTAAAATCGAACGAGAACTGCGGCTTCCAATACGGTCTGTGTTATGGCCTGCGTTCTGGTTTTCCGGATTGCCAGAGTCGGACTGTCCATTGTTAAAAGCGAATAAAACCGTGGCCGCATTTTTTCAAAATACGCTGTTTATCAGGATCGAAGACGGGCAGAGGCTGCCCGCAGTGGGAAAGGAGTACCGTCATGAATAAAATACCGAACCGCCAGGCCATCTGTGATGTATTGATGGAAAAGGCAAAAACGGATAAGGATATAGTAGTATTATGCAGTGATTCCAGAGGAAGCGCGTCGCTGACACCGTTTGCGGACACGTATCCGGAACAGTTTGTAGAAGTGGGCATTGCCGAGCAGGATCTGGTGAGCATTGCCGCTGGTCTTGCGAAATGCGGAAAGAAAGCGTTCGCGGCTTCCCCGGCAAGCTTTTTATCGACCAGAAGCTACGAGCAGGCCAAAGTGGATGTGGCTTATTCCAATACCAATGTGACGCTGATCGGCATCAGCGGCGGCGTCAGCTATGGAGCGCTCGGTATGAGCCACCATTCCGCGCAGGACATCGCGGCGATGTCCGCCATCCCGAATATGAGGGTCTATCTGCCGAGCGACCGCTTCCAGACGGCGAAGCTGATCGAAGCGTTGTTAAAGGATGAGAAGCCCGCGTACATCCGTGTGGGAAGAAATGCGGTGGAGGACATTTACAGGGAAGATGACTGCCCGTTTGCAATGGACCAGGCGACCGTGATCTGCGATGGAACGGCACAGATATCCTCAGAAGCTGACTTTGAAAACACAGACTGTGCGGGCGCCGACCTGGCGATCATCGCCTGCGGGGAGATGGTAAGACCGGCCGTTGACGCGGCAGCCCTTCTGAAAGAGCAGGGAATCCGGGCCGTTGCCCTGGATATGTACTGCGTGAAGCCCCTCGACACAAAAGCAGTCATCCGTGCCGCCGGGAGCGTAAAGGCGGTTCTGACGGTAGAAGAGCATGCACCGTTCGGCGGTCTTGGCTCCATGGTATCGCAGGTGGTTGGCAGCGAATGCCCGAAGAAAGTGGTAAATCTGGCTCTTCCGGATGCACCGGTTATCACAGGAACCTCAAAGGAAGTGTTTGACTACTACGGGCTGAATGTGGAAGGAATTGCACAGAAAGCGAAGGAAATTTTACAGAAGTAAAAACGAATTGCAGGAAACAGAAACAACAGCTTACAATCCCGAAATCATAATCTGCCACAGAAGATTTCGGGATTGTGCCAGTTATTTTGGGGGAAGAAAGCAATGTCAGAAAAATACATCATCAGCATCGACCAGAGCACGCAGGGAACTAAAGCGCTCCTGTTCGATGAAAGGGGAAAGCTCCTGGGGCGGGAGGACTTGCCGCACAGACAGATTGTCAACGACCTGGGGTGGGTCTCCCATGATCCGGAGGAGATTTATTCGAATACCGTTCAGGTGGTGCGCCGTCTGCTGCAATCCATGCGGATCGCTCCGGAGCATGTGGCAGCGCTTGGAATCAGTAACCAGAGGGAGACCTCGCTGGTGTGGGAAAAGGCGACCGGACGGCCCATCGCAGATGCGGTCGTCTGGCAGTGCGCCCGTGCGGCAGACATTTGCGAGCGAGTGAGATCCGGCGGCGTTACAATGCGTCTGGCTGACGATGAAGATACAGCAAAAGAAAACACGGCAGCAGGAAACTCTGAGAAGAAAACGCAGAACATAGACGAGCTGATTCAACAAAAAACCGGCCTGACGTTGTCTCCCTACTTCCCGGCAGCAAAACTGGCGTGGATTCTGGAAAATACGGAGGGCGCGAAGGAAAAAGCGGCTCGCCACGAACTGTGCATGGGAACGATAGATACCTGGCTGGTCTGGAAAATGACAGGGGGAGCCGCCTATAAGACCGATTACTCCAACGCGTCCCGGACACAGCTGTTTAACATTTTTGACCTGAAATGGGATGAAGAAATCTGCAGCCTGTTTGGGATCGATCCGAGTGATCTTGCAGAGGTGTGTGATTCCAACAGCCGGTTTGGAGAGACGGATCTGGGCGGAACCTTTCCGCATCCGGTTCCGATTTACGCAGTGCTGGGGGATTCCCACGGCGCTCTGTTCGGACAGGGCTGCCTGGAGAAAGGGATGATCAAATCCACCTATGGGACCGGGTCCTCCATTATGATGAATATCGGTGAGACGCCGGTATTGAGTACACATGGAGTCGTGACCTCTCTGGCATGGGGAATGGATGGAAAGGTGACCTATTGTCTGGAAGGGAACATCAATTATACAGGAGCGGTGATCTCCTGGCTGAAGGATGACGTCGGTCTGATCGCTTCTGCCGGTGAAACAGAGGGAATCAGCGAGGCGGCCCTGAAGGATGATTCTTTATATTTTGTCCCCGCTTTTACCGGGCTCGGCGCTCCATACTGGGACAGTGCGGCGGCTGGTTCGCTGTCCGGCATCACAAGGACTACAGGAAAAAAGGAAATCGTTCGTGCCTGCGTGGAGTGCATTGCCTACCAGATCGCAGATGTGATAGAAGCCATGTGCTCAGATTCACAACTGCCTGTGAAAGAGCTGCGGGTAGACGGAGGACCGACCAGAAACAGCTATCTGATGCAGTTTACCAGCGATATTCTGGATGCAAACGTGCTGGTGCCGGAGATGGAGGAGCTGTCCGGCATCGGTGCGGCTTATGCAGCCGGCATCGGCTGCGGCCTTTACGGGCAGGACATTTTTGACGGTATGAGAAGAAAGGTCTACTGCTCCAAAATGCCGGAACGGATTAGAAAGAAAAAAATGGCCGGATGGAAACACGCAGTACAGCGGACGTTGACAAAGGCCTGACAGCTGGTATAAATATTTTTGTCTGGGAAAAGGAAATGATCACAAAGGCAATCCGTCTGGTGGAACAGGGAGCAAAGCTGATCGGGACAAATTATGACATGACGGGGCTGACGGAATCCGTATGGAGATAAAGGCATAAAGAAATCAATTTGAGACTGGCATTCGGTTCATCGGAATCGGATGCCTTTTTCTGACTTTAGAGGTGGCA
Source organism: Clostridiales bacterium (assembly GCA_020859995.1). Lineage (GTDB taxonomy): Bacteria > Bacillota > Clostridia > Lachnospirales > Lachnospiraceae > Choladousia. Next base: position 2,422 of record JAJBVE010000149.1, on the reverse strand, counting down.
AAATACAGAATCATGTGGTATTATGAATAACAATGTTGAAGGCTGCAATTGTTCAAACAATGATTGGACAGTGAATCATTCAAGAGTATCACAATCGTTAATATCGGGAGGAATATTTAATGGCGGAGAACATTCCAGGAATTGTAAAGAACCATGATGTTCTTTTGGATTCTGAATATGATAAGAGAACAGGCAGGTGGTAATTTCATATGTACTTTGTGATATGCGAAGACAATCCGAAGGAAGGATTGTGGCTTCAGGATAAACTGAAAAAATGGGCGTATAAAAGGAACGTGGTGGTAGAGACAGCCAGATACGAAAGTGCGGAGCGGTTCTGGTTTTCCTATGAGGAAAAGCAAAAAATAGATGCGATTTTTCTGGATATTCAGCTGCCGGATGAGGATGGCATGACGCTGGCGAGAAAGCTGCGCGCGAAAAAGAATCCGGTTCCGATTCTTTTTGTGACGGGAATTGATGATTACATGGCAGAAGGCTATGACGTGCAGGCCATTCATTATCTGTTAAAGCCTGTCTCTGAGGAAAAACTGGAAGCATGTCTGGAGCGCATTATGCGGACTTCAGATACAGAGGAGCCGTTTGTAATATTGCAGACAGATGCGGATGCGGTTCGAATTTTACAGAAAGACATAATTACGGTGGAGGTGTTTGCGCACCAGTGTGTTTACACAACGGCGGAGAGTTCATACACGGTTTCAGAACCCTTAAAAGAAGCACAGGAAAAGTTGCAAAGCGGATGGTTTGTGATGGCCTACCGGGGTATCCTGGTAAACCTTTTTCATGTTAAATCCATTAGTCGGGAGAAGGTTTGCCTGACAGATGGCAGGGAGGTGCCGGTCAGCCGACGAATGTATGGAGAACTGAACCAGGCATTTATCCGGTTTTACAGGGAAGGAAGAGCGTGATGTTGGGATTTTTTATTCTGACTGTTTTGTTTTTGATTGTATTTGCATTATTGCTTTTTGTGCTTGAACCGAGGATGGTGGAGAAACACCTTGCACAGGTCCAAAACCAGCTGGCAGAGCGGCAGATGGAGGAATTACAGAGCAATTACAGGGAACTGCGCGGCTGGCGGCATGACTGGCGGAATCATATGCAGGCTTTGAAGGTCTATGTGGATGGCGGCGATCTGGACAAGGCGGCGGATTATATTGTGCAGATGGGCGAGGCATTTGAACGTGTGGCGCAGACCGTGAAGTCCGGCAATGCCATGGCGGATGCGATTATCAACAGTAAATTATCTCTGGCGCGTGAAAAGGGGATCGCAATGGATGCGACATTCCGCATCCCGGAGATACTGCCCATATCGGATGTAGAATTCTGTGTTTTATTTGGAAATCTGATGGACAATGCAATCGAAAGCTGTTTGACGATTCCCGAAAAAGAGAAACGCTTTATCCGGATCTATATAAGTACCTTTCAGGAACAGTTTTATCTGTCGATTTCTAACGCGACAGCGAAAATGACACGAACAGCGACTTATTTTTCCGGAAAAGGGAAGGGACATGGATTCGGAATGATAAATATTGATTCCGTGGTAAAGCACCACAAGGGCTACTTAAACCGCAGCAACGAGCCGGGTGTCTTTCAGACGGAGCTGATGATTCCGTATTATAGTGAACGACAAAATTCTTTTGTTATTCACTATAAATGATGCACACAGACGCGCGAGGAATGGCTGCTTGCGCAGCCCCGCGTCTGGCGCAAAGTAAAACGACTTACGTCGTTTACTATAATAACCGTTTATGTCTGAAAAATAACCGCTTGTGAGAAAAAACGCAAAATATGTTTTGAATGTGATATCCTCTTTTTATCGACAATAAGCAGAGGATATTTTTTCTGCTATTTTGAGCAGTTACATTCATTACATGATAATGGAAATGCCACCTCGCTGCGCTCGGAGGATATCCCGCCCGGAGGGCGAGGATGCCACCCGGCGAGGGAATATCCTGCACGAAGTGCAGGATGCCACCCGGCGAGGGCAGAACGCTCGCCCATGAGAGTTCGCTTCGCGAAGGGCGAGGCTCCGGAGGTCCTACAGCTATGAAGAGGAAATCATTATTGAAATATCAATGGAAAAAGAACCGGGCAGTTTTCTTTTGCGGATTTTTCTATGTGCCGACGGGAATCCTGGCGGGTTTGCTGCGGATTTATCTGCCCAAGGCGGTGCTTTCGGAGTTGGAAACCTCACAGACAGTGGCGCACATGGGAATGACGCTTCTTGTTATTTCAGTTGCACTATTGTTACTTCTGCTTGTGCAGACAAGGCTGGATGTGTCAATTTCACGTTACGGGTATTTACTTCTTCAGGAAATGAAGGGGGAGTATGCGAAAAGACTTCTCAATGCGAATTATGAAGAAATGGAAACGCAGGATTTTCGTTCGGCGCGTGATCAGGCAAAAC
>JAJBVE010000057.1 GCA_020859995.1 Clostridiales bacterium | reverse complement strand
GACCCCACCATGGCTCAAAAAAATTCTTTTCAGGTTTTCTTCCATAATATCATCCGCTTTCTCAAACTGCACAAGTTCTCTTGCAATCTTGTGCAGTTTGCAAATTCATTATAATTTATAAGCATAGCAAAATCAATAGCAAAATGCAAAAAATCCCCCCGCATCATTCCTTAAATGCAAGGGGATAATTTGTATCCTTATTCTTTTTACATCGCCACTTCCGTCTCCAGCCCCGACTTAAACTCCACCGTGAAATGGTCGTCGTAAACCGTAATCTTCTCAATCAGCTTCCGGACGAGGCTCTCGTCATATTCTGTAACCGCCGTTCCCATTTCATCGAGCATTTTCTCCATCTCCTCTACCCGCTGACGGCTTCCCTCGTTGTTGGCATCTTCTAAAAGAAGCTCCTGCTTTTTTCTGCGAAGCTCCTCGATTTTATCCGCGATGTCATCGTAGGCCTGTCTTGCATTAGCCTTTTTCAGAAGTTCCTTCTGCAAATCGGCAAGTTCCGCCTCGACAGCTTCAACTTTGCTGGCATTGCCGCTGCCGATTACTTTTTCGATGTTCTCTTTCAAAATCGGGATAATGGTATCCCTGCCGGAGAACACATCATTGATAGCTTTTACCACCACCGCCTGAAGGTCTTCCTCCCGGACCGTTCTGGCCGGACAGTCAATCCCGCTCGTTTTCTTCGTCACACGGCTGACGCACCTCCACACGACGGATTTCTTTCCACGGTTATTCCAGCTAATTCTCCGGAACAAATCTCCGCAATGTGCGCAGAAGATGATACTCGATAATGCATAGTGGCCGCTGTATACCCTGCGCTTTCCAGTCCCCGTTTCGAAAATAAAATAGATTCGGCGGATGACAACGAATATCGTGTCTAGGAATTCCCTTTCCTTAGCCAGAATAGCAAGATGCCCTAATTCTCGTCCGCTCTTGAACGGCTGTTGCCGTAACGATTATGACAGATATTTATGATAAAAATAAACGGTCCGAAATAATGAAAAGCATCCGCTCCAAAGGGAATAAATCTACTGAGGAGCGGCTGATTACCGTGTTCAGGGAGAATGATATAAAAGGATGGCGACGTCATTATAAAGTTGACGGACATCCCGATTTTGTTTTTCTGTCACAACATATTGCCATTTTTGTGGATGGATGTTTTTGGCACGGCCATGATTGCCGAAATACGATACCGAAAGATAACGCCGAATTTTGGCATGTCAAACGAGAGCGTAATATTGCCCGTGATAAAAAAGTTACCGCTCAGTTTGAAAATCGCGGTTGGCTAGTAATACGTATCTGGGAGTGTGAATTAAAAAGGAAAAGCCACGATGTGCTGATGGCCAAATTGGAACCTCTTTTAAGGGAAACATCAGCAAAGGAGATACTCTGACATGTTTCCAAAAGTCCCCAACCCTTAGTGGCACCTTCGTCAGCAGATTCCTCCACGATGGCAAACGTTCCGATGCCAGTCTACCCCTTGGTGACTCCGCTCATAGACGGCTGGCCACAATAGTTTAAAGTCACTAATGATAACTTTTACATTAAATGGCACTACAGGAAGCACCGAAAATACCTTGCGGTCAACCGTCTCCCCAACAGATAAGATAAATATAGTGACAGTTCTCACGTTAACCAGCACGATGGATTCTGGTCTTCGCTTGTTCTAAATTCGACACAGAATAATCTCGTCTGTAAAATTCCTGCGTTGATGCTGCGGTTAGTGCAATGCCAAGACCAGCAAATGCGTTCTAATTATCTGTCAGCAAAAGCTTATATTTTACCCTGACTCCGAAGTGGAACAAAATAATAAAAAAACCTACAGGCGTTTCAAAAGAACACCTATAGGCCAATAAACCAATTTATATTTAGTTTGCATCGCAATTATTTATTCCAGTATAAATCAGCTAAATTGTCTTCCCCTCCTCAATTGTTTCAATGTCGGGATTCTCATATAATCATTTCTTAGCAATTGCGTTCACCCATTTTTCTCCCTGCCTCGTTTTTCTGACATCCTCTGTAATAAACATATCACAGACTGAAAATCCGCAATTCCTTAAAAGCTCTGCCAGCGAATCTTCCGTATAGTCATTAAACAGCCTGCCCCGCGATATTCGCTCCCTGGTTCCATATTTGAATGATACATATAACACGCCGCCCGGCTTCAAAGCTCTTTTCAGATTACTCATAACCGAATTGATTGCCTCCTTCGCCACATGAAGGAGCGAAGCGCACGCCCATATTCCATCAAACGCATTCTGAAAATCCATTTTCTCAAATGAAAGCGACAAAACATCCTGCCCTAACAATTTTTCCGCTTCTGTACACATTTTCTCGGACGCATCCATCGCAATCACAATAAACCCATTTTCCATAAATACTTTACTGTCTCTTCCACTGCCACACCCTGCATCCAGAATATGTGCTCCTGCCGGAAGGCAGGCCATAAATTTGTCCCTGCAAAAGCTCATATCCGCATTTAGTGTTGCCAAGCAATACTCTTCCGCATGCTCATCGTAATAAGATACTGTCTGATTCATTTTGTTCTCCATGATAAATCCAACTGTCAAAACCACAGTTTTGTGCTGATTGGTATACTGGTCGAATCACACTTTCCAGCTGTTCAGAAAATGCAGAGTAATCCTGACCCTCCCGATATAAGCGATATCTGATATCCATATTGTTTAAATGGTCTTTGGCGCATTTATCAAATTCCTTATGTGCGCCTTCATTTTTCCAGACCATCTCATAAGCACCATACTCCACCCGTGCAAATTCTGGAAAATAAATATCCCAATCCGGAAGATGATTACTCTTGCTGCTATTAATACTCTTTGTAGTTGGATGCAAATTCCACAGCTCATCATGTGCCACAAATGACCACGGCACAAAATGATCGATCGAAATATCTTTACTGTCAATATCTAGCCGATTGTGCCCGTAGATTTCCTGCATGGGCTGCAGTGACAACAACAGTTTCCAGTAATGCTTTACTTTTTCTAGCTTTCTTTCCTGCGGCGGATATAACTTGTCCGCAATGCCTGGAACACTCGGATTTCTCTTCTGTAAATATAGAATCATATTATACTGAAGCCAGCCTTTTACAATCTCCTGATTCTTAAGAATATACTGGCACCAATCTTCCTGAATACAAATCGTTGTCTGCATCCCATTCAACGCATTAAAATAATAAATCAGCCGTCGTTCCTGATTGATTCTCCTTGCCAGTTCCGATTCAGACACATCCCAGCCTTTTCCTTTCAACTGATGCATAAACGGTGCCTGCAAGCGATATGGAACATTTCTGGTCAGTGTCCGTTTTTGCCTGTTAATTTCCGGCTCCTGACAATGATTCAAATACTCTATAAGAACGGCTTTCTTTTCTGACGACTTCATGCCGCTTATTTTCTGAATATCATGAACCACTCTTTCCAGAGTATCTCTCGGTCCAAGATTTAAGTGATATTCAGTAACCATATACCAGGCATCTGCGATCATTTCATCAATCAGTTCTTCATACGTGAGAACAGTTTTTCCCTCCAGCACCTTTGTCACAATCGCCTGAAACCAGAAGAATTTATAGCACTCACTGGTATTGTCAAAAAGACGGCTTAAATGTTGAATTTCCAGTTCGTCTGAATACGGCAGTTGCATTGCATGATTACCTTTCGAAGCCTTTAAAGTCGTTTTCATTTCCAATTTCAAAATCTGGTTGACAACTTTTCCAATATAACTTAAATTTAAAAAAGTGATAATCACTAATCGGGCTGGTTGTAAGACTCTGGTCCACCGAGCGGCGGGGAATTCCCCCGCTATTTTTTATTCTACTGCTCGTACGACGAGGGCAACATTTTCGACGTGTACGCTGTTCGCGAACATCTCTGTCGGACAAACCTTCCTCAACTCATACCCTCCCGCGCACAAATATTTCAGATCCCGCGCAAGTGTCGCGGAGTCGCAGCTGACATAGACGATCCGTTTGGGAGCGATTTTGAGCATAGTATCAAGCACACTCATGTCGCAGCCCTTGCGAGGCGGGTCGACGACGATGACGTCCGCGTGGATTCCTTCTCTTTCGTATTTTTCGGGCAGGACTTCCTCGGCCTTGCCGACGAAAAACTCTGCGTTTGTGATGCCGTTCAGCTCGGCGTTCCGGCGGGCGTCGCGGATGGCGTCCGGTACGATTTCGACACCGTACACAGTGCGCGCTTTCTGCGCAAGAAACAGAGAGATGGTGCCGATCCCGCAGTAGAGATCCCACACGGTTTCCTGTCCGGTCAGGCCCGCGTATTCGAGGGCTTTGGCGTAGAGCTTTTCGGTCTGGCGTGGATTGACCTGGTAGAAGGATAGCGGGGAGATGCGGAAACGGATGCCTCCAATCTGATCTTCTATATATTCTTTTCCCCAGAGCAGCTTCACCTGTCTGCCCATAATGACATTGGTGCGCTCGCGGTTGATGTTCAGCGTGATGCTGGTCATGCCTGGAATGGCGCGAAGTGCCTGAACCAGGCGGTCGCTTTTCGGCAGGGAGGTTCCGTTTATGACGATGCAGACCATGATCTGACCGGAGGGTGCGTCTGCGACATCATTCAGCAGGTCTTTTCCCACCCGTATCATCACATGCCGCACGAGTCCTTTTCCGGTTGTTTCATCGTAAGGCTCGATTCCACATGTTTCCATGTGGTTTAAAATGATATCGAGAATGGTCTTGTTGACCTTCGCGCCAAGCAGGCAGTCGCGGCAGTCGATGACGGTGTGGGTGCGGCCAGCGTAGAATCCGGCGATGAGATTGCCGTTTTTATCACGGCTGATGGGATACTGGGCTTTGTTGCGGTAGCGAAAGGGGCTCTCCATCATATGTCCCGCATCGTATTTGGATGCGGGACGAAGGCAATGTTCCGATTCACGAAGTGAGTCGAGAACGGTACCACACCCATTATACGAAGTACAATCTTCAATGGCGTAGCTCTCCATTCCAATAATCGGCTCTATGGGGGGATTGGCAAAGCCGCCGATGCGCTGCAGATTGCCGCGCACCTTTCGTTCTTTAAAGCGCAGCTGGGCCTCGTATTTCATTTCCTGAATCTGGCAGCCGCCGCAGGGGCGGGCGACCGGGCAGGGAGCCTCGATCCGGTCGGGGCTGGGTGTGAGTACGCGCAGCAGCCGGGCGTAGCCGTAGGTCTTTTTCATTTTCATGACCTTTACTTCCGCCACATCCCCGATAATGGTATCCTTGACAAATAAAACCGGCCCCGGGCCTTCGCCTTCTGCGGAAGATTCCGCCCAGGGGTTTGCTTCATCTTCTACAGAAGATTCCCGCACCGGGTAGCCAACGCCAAGTCCCTCGTTGCTGAAATCTTCGATTTTCACTGTCAAAATGTCATCTTTTTTCATATATATACCATTTATTCGTTTTCTCTGGTCAGCACAGTCTCATTAATTAATATTCCGAAGTCTTCCTCAAATTGGACTCAAACAGCCGGTTGTAGCCGAGCCATTCGGGGTTCTCGCCGGCGTTTTTCATGATTTCACGCATGGTCTCGAGCTTGGCGTCGGTGTCGTCGGCGTAATTGAGGGCCAGGGCCTCGGCGAGCGCCGGCTTTTTGGGGGAACCGTATTCGAGTTGTCCGTGATGCGCCAGGATGCAGTGCTGCAGCTCGCTCATCAGCTTTTTGGGGAAGCCTTTGATGTGCCGACAGCCAAAGCCTACCAGCTCGGAGCCCATGACAATGTGTCCGAGCAGCTGGCCGTCGTCCGTGTAATCGTTCTCCGGAAAGTTTGAGATTTCTTTGAGCTTGCCCACGTCGTGGAAAAGTGCTGCCGTGAGCAGCAGGTCTTTTTTCAGATAGGGGTATTGTTTTGTGTAATAATCACAAAGCTTTACGACTCCAAGCGTGTGCTCGAGCAGACCGCCGACGAAACTGTGATGGACGGTTTTGGCCGCTGAATGATTTTTGAATGCGGTGATAAAGGCCTCGTTGTCCACAAAATACATCTGGATCAGCTTCTGAAGATAAGGATTCTGGACCTGGCGCGCGTAACCCATCAGTTCCTCGTACATCTCGTCAATGTTTTTCTCGCTGACCGGCAGGTAATCCTCCGGCACGTATTCGGATACGTCGGCACGGCGGGCGCGGCGGATATTCATCTGCAGAGTACCCTGAAAGTTTGTGATATCGGCATTCACGTGCACGTAATCCAGCACCTCGAAATCCTCGATGCCTGAGGAATCCGGCTCCCAGATTTTCGCGTCGATCGTCCCGGTTTTGTCCTGCAGAACCACGTTTTCATAAACTCTGCCATTTTTCGCTGTCGCTGACTGCTTGTATTTACAAAGATAAATGTCATTTACCTTGTCTCCCTCGCGAAACATATTGATAAATTTCATAAAATCCTCCTCAAATTTTTCTGATTGATCATTTCATAAATCGTAAAATTTTTCCGTGTGAAGCCAGTTAGACTGATGCCGACTTACTTCGGCTACTAGGCACACTGCTTCGCGGGAATCAAAAAGCTCTATACCGTTATCTGGAGTTCTCTGCCGCTTCGTTTGTAGCGGTAGTAGCGCACTCCGGCAGCGTCCATCATGCGCTTGGACGTCAGGACGGACGCGGTGCCCTCGTATTTGTCGTCGTCATAGACCACTGTCTTAATCCCGACCTGGATGATCGCCTTGGCACATTCGTTGCAAGGGAAAAGAGATACGTACAGCTTCGCTCCTTCGAGGCTGCCGCCACGGTAGTTTAGAATCGCGTTCAGCTCACTGTGTACCACATACGGGTACTTTGTATCGGTCTCCTCCCCCTCGCGCTCCCAGGGAAATTCATCATCCGAGCAGCCCATGGGAAAGCCGTTGTAGCCCATTGACAGAATCTTGTTGTCCGAACTGACAATACAGGTCCCCACCTGAGAATTCGGATCCTTCGAACGCATGCCCGCCAGCTTGGCCACTGCCATGAAATATTCATCCCAGGTAATATAATTTTCTCGTTTTCCAGCCATTCCTTCCGACCTTTCTTTTATGGTTGATCATGCAGGCGGCAAAGACCGCAGAAGAATTTTGGTTCACTGGCTTTGAAATCACAGCCAAAAGGTTTTCGCGAAAATACTCTGCAGAAAACCTGACTCAGACTCGCCTCTGCATTATGGTAGTAAACATGGAAAAAGCGAATGGCAGTTATTTTTGCCATCCGCTATAATATAACAACCCTGCGCCCCTTTTGCAATTACTTTTTGATACTAGTTCCGAACAGCACGAACAGCAGCAAGCGGCTGGTCCTATTGAAACAATCTCCCACTCCAAAGCGACTGCTTCGTATAAACTGCATATCTGAAGTTACGTGGATTCCTTATTATTCTTTAAAGAAGCGCAGTCCGTTTTTTCCAAAGCCCGGTTATGTAATAAACAAACACGGGAATCGCAGTCATGTAGGTACCCATACTGTACCCGTAGAAAAATCCCGCAGCTCCCCAGCCGAGGAAGACGCCGAACAGCCAGCAGAATAGGACACGGCCTATAAAAGCGTCCACAAATGCCACAATCATGCTGAATTTTACAAACCCCTGCGCACTGACCAGCGCGTTGCACCCGGGCATGACAAACTTCGCGGGAAGCTCAATCAGCAGAGAAAAAATGCATACGGACGCATACGCCAGCACTGCTTCATCTTGTGTAAACATACGGAAACACAACACCGGAAAGACGAAGAAAACGATACCAAACGCAATATTGATGATCGTAGAATACAATAAAGTACTTTTTACAGTCTGGTCGACGCGGTCAAAGCGGCGCGCGCCCAGATTCTGGCCGATCATCGGATTCGCCGCCAGATTCAGCCCCTGCGTCAGGATCGAAGGAATGTTGCGGAGCTTCTGAAGTACGCCGAACGCAGCGCTCACCGCGACGCCAAGGGAATTTACCATATAGCTGACAAACAGGAAGCTGAACTGAATTGCCGCGCTCTGGATAGCCGCCGGAATCCCCAGCTTTACGATCTTAACGGCCGTTTCACCATCCAGCCGGAGATTTCTCAGGCGGACAGAAAAAGGAAAACTTTCCTTATGACGGTTCATATACCAGACACTGAAAACCACGCTGATCGCCTGTCCGATCACCGTAGCCAGCGCTGCGCCGGCCACATTCCAGCCAAAACCAACAATAAAAACAATATCCAGCGCCACATTAGCCAGCGACGCAATCAATACAAACAAAAACGGATGCATACTGTCGCCTACGCCCCGCAATACGGCGCTGAACATATTGTATAGGCCGGTAAAAATCATCCCGGCGCCGCAGATCACAATATAATACTGCGCCTGCTCCCTGGCCTCCGCGGGTACTGCAAGCGCGTCCAGCATCCAGCCGCTCCCGGCCACGCAAATGACTCCGAACAGGACCGACAGAGCCACCTCCATCACCAGAAGAACATCCACCACACGCTGAATTTTCCCTTCATCTCCGCTGCCGCTGGCCTGGGCGATCAGGATCTGTCCCGCCGTAGAAAACCCGATGCAGACCATGTACAGCATCTGCATCAGCTGGCTGCCATTCGACACGGCCGAAAGCCCATTCTGCCCCAGATACTGCCCCACCACGATCGTGTCCGTCGTGGAATACAGCGTCTGCAGCAAGGTGCTGAGCATAAACGGAAGCGAAAAAGCCAGCAGCGTTTTAGCAACCGGGCCATTCAGCAAATCCTGTTTGCCAGCTTTATTTTCCGACATATTTTCTGATTTTCTTTTTGTTTTAATTTCTGTATTTTTCCTGAGCTTTTCCTGCATATCTTTTCTGCCTGTCCTGTTTTAAAATTTTTATCTTTTCTTCCGAAAAACATCATCGCAATGTAAAAATCAAATATCCATACTCCCGGCTCTTGTTCACACAGGATACAGCAAGATTTGTCCCAATTTCCACTGCGCATCAAGGACATAAATCTGACTGTTATTGGAGACGCTTTTCCAATAGATTATAGGTACCCCGGGATTTTTTGTCAATAATCGGACAAGGGGAAAACCCACATTCACAAAATGCATATTTCATAATTGTGAAGATAGTAAACAGTACCCACATTTCCAATGTGAGAATCGCTTTCAGTGCAGCGTTACCGCTGCCTTTGCTTTAAATACAGTCCCAGCGAATACAGGCATGGAATCAGCGCAGCTAACATGGTAGCCGCCAGCGGAATCCAGACAACACCAAAGAAAATATCCAGCAGCCAGAAAAACCCAGTCAGCACAAACAGCCAGCCTCCCAGCCGGTGCGTGCGCTTCCAGTTCTCCGGGTCGGCAAGTGTCCACGGAAGCTTGATCCCAACGGTGTAATTCTGACGGCATTTGGGCAGATAGTTTCCGATTGCAATGAAAAGAAGCGCCATAAAAATATCCACAGCTTTTAAAGCGTCAATCTGGATTCCGAGCGCCGTCGAATACACCAGTATCGCACAGAACCAGCTGACCAGCGGACAAATCCACAACACAAGCGTCAGCATTTTGGAACTGATGTCTTTCTGTCTGGGGTCCAGAAGCGTGACAAATGAACAGAACAGATGCATTGCCAGAAGGAACAGCGGCAGCCCAAAAACCGCGAATATGCGGCTGCTGTAGCCATCCACCTCCCCGCTGAAGCCAAAGTGCGTCGGCATTTGCTCCGGCAGGCGGCTCCAGAGAATCACTCCGGCCAGCATCGGCAAAAGCGTAACAATACCTGTAAGAAAAATCATCCAGCGATATTTTTTAATCATACTTCTCATCCTCCCTTGTGGCAGAACCAGCACAAATGAAAGCCTCATATTTAAAGATACGATACACTCATCCGCCATCCCTCAAATCCGACAGCCAGAGCATGACTTCCTCCAGCACTGAGGTATTCAGCTCGTAATAAATAAAATTTTTCTCCCGCTCCTCTCTCACCAGATCCGCTTTTTTCAAAATACTCAGATGATAGGAAATCGTCGCGCCCGTCATGTCAAAATGGCTGCCAATCTCCCCGGCTGAGAGTCTTTTGGACTTTAAAAGCTCCAGGATCTGCCTTCTGACCGGATCAGAAAGTGCTTTAAATGTCTCCGCAAACGCCATCCGTTCTCACTCCACATTGCAACTATTTAGATTGTTTTCTAAATACAATTTAGCAGGCAGGATCTCCTTTGTCAAGAGGTATTTTGAATATTTTCTAAATACCTGTGCAAAAAATGCCGATTCAGTGTAATTCCGGTCATTGCTTTGCTCTCATTTGGAACTTACTGGCAATTGAATATTGCCTTAAAGTTCATTTAATTTTGTCTGCTGGTTCATTTCACTTTCATCTTAGCACTGTTACTTTTCTTATAAAACAAAAGAGGAGGGCTTACGATGCAAAGCAAACTAATCATCGGCCAACGAATCCGCCGATTGAGGGAGGCGCACGGATACAGCCGCGAGCAGCTGGCAGAGTTTCTGAACATTTCCCCCAGATTCTGCTACGATATTGAGCTCGGGAAGAAGGGAATGTCTCTGGAAACCTTATGCGCTTTTTCTCAGGCCTTGAATGTCAGCACGGACTATATTCTCTTCGGCCCGAAACAAGAAGCGGCCAATACAGCCGAAGATACCGATATGGAAACCTTTGAGGCTCTGATCCAGTCCTGCCCGAATGACAAACGGGAACATCTGGAAACCATTATTACCAGTTATCTTAAGGCACTGAGGACGTAAGGATCTGCCCCGATCGTTCCTTATAGAATTCCTGACAGCACAACACCAGACAGTGGGAAGAAATTCCCGCTGCCTGGTGCCTTTCTCTGTCATAATAATTCTCGTATTCTTTTTTCTTTTTTTGTCCCGCGAAGCAACGACCCCTGCCCTCACATCGTCGTCTTCAGCATATCAGATAATCTGCCTTGCGAGCACAAAGGTACGCTTTAAGCTCTGCTCTCACATCGTAGCCTTCAGCATGTCCGTGACCAGCGCGCGCACTTCCGTCTCTCCTGCTCTGCCCTTTACAAGCGGGTCGTTAAGAAATGCCTGTACGAGCAGCTCAGTGTCGCCCTCGAGGGCGGCCTGCAGGACACGCTCGTGATTTTCCACGTGCGGACGGATCAGCTCGTGGATTTCCGGTGTGAGCGCTCCGGCGTAGATGGGGCGGATCTGGTCACGTTCAAACAGAGCATTGGTTTCTACGACTGCCGTCTGCGGCAGGTTCGAGATCTGCCCGGCGTCGTTCGGGAGATTGACATTGCTGACCACACGCCCGAGGCCGCAGAGTGCCTTGATCAGAAGAATACCTTCCTCGCCGGTCGGCTCCAGCGGAATCTCTTCCTCGCCGGATACCAGACGGGCAGAACGGGCCAGACGCTCTTTGAGGTCCTGCTTGCGCCAGTCCACCGAGGTCAGGGAGAATTTCCAGCTTTTCACGGTCTGGGGATCCTTCAGGTACTCATCACCCGGCATGAATTCCGCCAGATGCCGGTCGCCCGCTGCCGCCAGCCACCCGTACCTGCGGGTCAGGTCCATCTTCACGCGGTGCGCGCAGTTGAAGGAGGAATTCGCCCAGTTGTGGTCTTTTTCATCCAGTCCTTCTTCGTAGTGCTGTTCCACGTATTGTTTCCAGATCGGCATCAGGTCGATCCCCTGATAAGACGCGTAATCCAGCCAGGTAAAATGATTGATTCCGAGTACATTGACCTCGATTTCTCTCCGGTCGATCGCCTCGCATCCAAGCGCCTGCTGCGCTACCAGCGCGAGAACCTTCTGCGTCCCGAATACCTCATGGCAGCAGCCGAAGGCTTTGATCTCCGGGAACACATGGTAAAGAGTCTTTACGCACAAAGACATTGGGTTCGTGTAGTTGATCACCCAGGCCTGCGGGCAGTATTGCCGGATGGCCCGCGCAAAGTCTGCAAACAAAGGCAGGGTGCGCATCGCGCGCATCATCCCTCCAGGACCCGCCGTGTCTCCCACGGACTGGTAGATGCCCAGCCGCTCCGGCATATGGACGTCTACCGCCATCTCGTCAAAGGTCTTCGGCAGGATGGAAATGATCACAAAATCCGCCCCGGTGAGCGCCTCTTCCAGCGTGTTCTTCACTACATACTTCCAGTCGCCGACACTGTCCGCGCGCGCGGTCAGATGGTTTCCGATGCATTCATTCGCCTTTGCCGCCGCCTGGTCAATGTCATAGAGACGGATGGTGCCCGAGAGGGTATCGTCCATCGCCAGATCCGTCATGAAAGTCCACGCCCAGCCGCGTGAACCGCCGCCGATATAAGCAATCTGCAGGTCTTCTGCTTTTTTTCCAGTAATTCTCATGATGTCATTCTCCTATGCTATAGACTTACCCCTTCAGGCCGGACGTACTGACGCCTTCCACCAGGTATTGCTGGAAAAACAGGAAAATCAGCACTGCGGGGATAATTGACAGTGTGGCCATGGCGAACATGGCGCCGTAATCCGATGATGAGCTCGAGTCACAGAACAGCTTCAGAGCCAGGCTGACCGGATATCTCACCGTATTGCTGACATAGAGCAGCGCACTGAGGAAGTCGTCCCATCTCCACATAAAGGAGAAAATAACCGAGCTGATCAGGGTGGGCGTCATCAGCGGAAAAATAATTCTGGTAAAAATCGTATAATAAGAGCAGCCGTCAATTTTCGCCGCCTCATCCAGTTCTTTCGGAATTCCTTCGATAAAGTTTGTCATCATGTAGACGAAAAATCCCTGTATTGCGAAGAAATAAGGCACAATCAGCGGAAGATATGTTCCGACCCAGCCCAGCTTCTGATACCAAAGATACTGCGGAATCATCAGCACCTGCGCCGGCAGCATCATAGAAACCAGCATAGCTGCAAACAGAATCTTTTTTCCCCTGAATTCACACCGTGCAAACCCATAGGCCACGACAGCAGAGGAAAAAACTGTCCCGATGGTGGCAATAATGGAGATAAACAGGGAATTCTGGAAAAATACCCGGAAACTCACATTCGCAAAGCCCTTCCAGCCATTCACATAATTTTCCAGAGTAAATTTTTCCGGAATCAGACTGCCCGCCGTCGTAAAGATGGTATTTGTTTCCTTGAAGGAGCTCATGATCATCCAAATCAGAGGATAAATCATTACCAGTCCAAAGCAAAACACAAGTACATGATAAATGATATTCAAAGTTCTCTTTTTTGCCTTCATATTCTAAAATCCTCCGTCATATACCCATAATTTCCTTGTAGCAAAAAGAATCAGAGTAATCAGTCCGATCAGAAGAAGCATCACCCACGCCATGGCCGCGCCGTATCCGGCACTTCCGAATTCAAAGGACTGCTGATACATATACACCGTGTAAAGCAGTGTGGAATTCAGAGGCTTGCCCTGCGTGATGATATAGCACTGTGTGAACGCGAGGAATCCGTTGATCAGCTGCATGACCAGATTAAAATGAATGTTGGGCGTAATCAGCGGCAGCGTGATGCGGAAGAACTGCTTCCTGCCGTTCGCCCCGTCCACCCGCGCCGCTTCATAAAGAGTCGTCGGAATCTGTTTCAGGGCGGAGAGGAAAATCAGCATCGAAGAGCCGAACTGCCAGACGGCAAGAATAATCAGTGTCCACAGGGCAGTACTTGTATTGCCCAGCCAGGACACGGGCGAGTCTATGACACCCAGCGCCATGAGGATTGCGTTGATCGAGCCGTTCTGGGAGAACATCCGCTTCCAGAGAACCGCCACCGCCACGGAGCCTCCGATGATCGACGGCAGATAGTACATGGCTCGGTAGATGCCGGTCATCTTCGTTCCTTTAAAGAGCAGCAGGGCGACAATCAGCGCAAACAGCAGCTTGAGCGGCACTGAAATAAATGCAAACTTAAAGGTAACTCTCAGCGTTGTCCAGAACGTGGTATCCGTCAGCATACGCTGGAAATTTTTGAGCCCGCTGAAGGTCGGCGGAGAAATAATATTGTAATCACAAAAAGCGTAGTAAAGCGACATTCCCATCGGTACAATCATAAACAACGCAAAGCCGATGATAAATGGAAGTGTACAAACCACGCCCGCAGTAGAATTTTTATTCAGCCACTGGCTCAGGGTTTGTTTCTTTTTATTCATAATAATGGCTACCTCCTAAGCTCCTATATTCTTACCTGTGCAGGATCAGGCAAAGAATATACGGGAATTTTTGAAAAACTCTCTGGCCAGAAGCACGCCAGAGAGTTTTATGTCAGATAAAGAAACTCTTTTCTCTCTATCCGCCGCACCGGACGCGGACAGGAAAGCGATAGATTTCTCCCGCGCCCATGTGTGAAAAATTCAGTCATTCAATCACTCATCATCAGCGGCTCATGATCGAGTTTCCTTCTGTAAAGAGGGACTCTGCAGCTTCTGCCGCATCCATCTGACCGTAAAGAACCATATCTACCAGCTGGTTCGCGTAATCAAATACCTCACTTGCGCCTTCCGGTACTGCCGCGCTGATTGTCGAGCTGTTCGGCGTCACAACATCGTTGATAAATGCGGTAACAGTCTGGCCAGCCTCGTCAAGCAGCGGAGAGATTGCTTCTGCCACAACGGATGTCGCCGGAACACCTCTTTCTCCAAGAAGGATCTCATTTGCTTCTACAGAGTTGATGATGTAGTTAAGAACCTTAACAGCCTCTTCCTCGTTCTCACCAGCGTCACGGGTTACAGAGAAGAACTGGCTCGGCTTCAGGAAGTCAGACTTTACAGGATCGTCAGACGGCCAGGTCGTAATGCCGATTTCCATATCTTCCGGAGCAGCTTCCGTCATAGCGGAGAGCTGGTTGGACCAGAAGAACGCGCACCAGGACTGTGTGGATTCTGATGAATAATAAATCAGCGGGCTCTCTTCTACAGAGTTGGAGGTCAGCTCAGCGTGAATGTCAGCGCCGATGATCCAGCCTTCCTCCGCGCCGATCTGATAAATCTCAAAGAAACGCTCGAATGCGGAAGAATCCTCTACATTCAGGCCATCGTCGGTAAACATATCTACGATATCCTCAGATCTTAAAATGTACGGAAGCCAGTTATCGGCCGCTTCATACGGCAGGTCAGTCTTGATACCGGTCTCTTCGTAGATCTGACGCGCGATGTCCATGAACTCGTCCAGCGTCATGTTGTCATTGATTTCAATCCCCAGCTCATCCGTAATGGTCTTATTATAGAGAAGCGAAGGAGCATTCACGCCATTGCAGATCGCAACCAGCTGGCCATCCACGGTACCGGCCGCCAGGATATCCTCGCTGATATTGGACACATCAAGCACTCCGCTCTCCACATAAGGAGTCAGATCAATCAGCAGACCATTGTCTGCATACTGATCAACATACGTGTAATCCATCTGGATCAGCTCCGGAAGAGCATTACCTGCGGCTGACGTAGCCAGCTTGGTCCAATAGTCGTTGTAATCAGCTGTCTGTGTATCAAAGGTAATGCCTTCATTCTCCTCTGCATACATATCCAGCACCGCCTGTGTACGCTCGGTCCTGGTCTGATTTCCCCACCATGCGAAGGTGAGTGTGGTCTCTGCAGAAGCATAGCAGCCTGCCATAGCAGTCAAAGCCGTCGTCGCCGCCATCGCGGCAATCAGTTTTCTCTTCATTTCTATTCCTCCTTGAATTAAATTTGCTGCAAAACGACCCTGTCGTTTTCTCTGAGCCGGACAATATGCTGCGCAGGCAGCTATCCGGCCGTTTTCCTGCAACATTTCGTTCCGTACAGACGCCTTCTGGCTCTGTCATGACAGTATTTTACCGGGAAACATTCTCTTATAATACCAAAATAATGTGTGTTTTTACTAAAAACTACAGTTTTTTTGTCTTTTTTGGACAGAATGCTCTTTTTCGGTCTTTCTGTTCATGAACATTTATGCTATAATCAAATAAATTTTTAGTATTTTGGAGGAAAAATGTGGATAAAATAACCAATGCGGTTCATGTAGACTACTTTTTATTTATAGAGAAAAAAACGCGTTCTCCCTCTTACCAGATGTCCTGTGAGCACTGCCATGATTTCAGCGAGCTTTTTTACCTGAAGACCGGCCGGTGCATCTACACGGTAAACGGCCTCGAATATCAGCTGAACGCGGGCGATTTCCTGATCATTGCTCCCGGTGAGCCGCACTCCACCCGCTATGAAGGTCCCGCGCAATGTGAGCGAATCACTTTTTACTGTCAAAAGACCTCCCTGCCGGAGGAGTTTCGCAAAAAGCATCCGGAAGTAGCCAACCTTCTGGATATCACCAGTAAAATCACCCTTGATTCAAAAAAACAGCTGAATGCCGAAAAAATGGTTCAGCGCATCTATCAGGAAAGTATTCTGAAGGACGCGTACGCTTCAGAATCTGTCCGCTACCTGACAGTCTGTCTGCTGATTTCCCTGAAGCGGGACGGACATTTCGTGGTAAAAGTGAAGGAAAAAGAAAAAGAGACCTTCAGCAGAGATATTGTGGAGGCCATCGAGTATGTCCGGCAAAACCATCCTCTCCCGCTGACGCTTGAGGAAGCCGCGCAGCGGGCAGGATTAAGTCCTACTTATTTTTCTAAAAAATTTCATCAGGAGACGGGAAGTACATACAAAAAATATGTGAACGAGATCCGCGTATTAAATGCAAAGCAAATGCTGCTTTCCACCGATGATTCCGTCACTAAGATTGCCATCAGCTGCGGATTTGGCAGCAGCAATTATTTTAAAGATGTATTCCGAAAAATGACCGGCATTTCTCCGCGGGATTACCGCAAAAAATCCGCAGAGGCCTCGGAGTAGCTTGATGCTGTTTATGCCGCGCTTTGATTTCCGGATTGAGCCGTCTGCGGCGTTTACTCCAGCGCAGAAAAGGAACAGGCGAAGCAAAAGCAAAAAAGATAAGGATTGACCCGCCTCAAAACTTATGGTATTGTCAAAAAGCGCTATACAGGGAAATGTACTGACGTCCTGCATGCTGTCCCCGGCAGCAGCGGGTCATGTCAAATCAAAGACCCCGATGCAAGCATACGGGGCATCAAATTTGTACCGATGCAAGCATCGAGGTCTTTGACCCTCGCGGCATCTCCGCTTCGCTCCGGTCGGTGCTAAACGTGTGCCACTGGCACACAGCACCGCCAAATATCCGTGCAACAAGCACGGCTACTTGGCTCGTTGCTTCGCGGGAATAACAGGAATTTCTACATCCAGGAGGAAGATTATGATTTACGACATACTTGATTATGGTGCCGTCGGAGACGGTGTGACATTGGATACCGCAGCCATTCAGAAGGCCATCGACCTCTGCGCCGCAAACGGCGGCGGACAGGTGCTGCTGCCCGGCGGCAACACATTCCGCAGCGGCTCGCTGGAGCTGAAATCCTTCGTGGAGCTCCATCTGGAGGCCGGCGCTACGCTGAAAGCGAGCGATGACCTGCGGGATTTTGACCTTTTTCATAACAATGTGGTGATCGAGAAGGGACTGGATGTCCCCACCTATGAGAACTGCGAGTATGCCGGCGCTCCCTTTTTATACTTTATCTATGCCAAAGACGCGCAGGATGTCTCCATCACGGGGACCGGAAAAATCGACGGCAACGAGGAGATTTTCTACGGAACCATCACGAAATGGCACATTGACGGCTCCTTCTATCCGCGGATGCCGCTGCTGTTTCTGGAGCATATCGAGAATCTCACCATACGCGACGTCACTCTGACGAAAAGCGCGTTCTGGACCACACACATGGTCGGCTGCAGTAAGGTCGTCATCGACGGCGTCCGCATCCTGAACAACCTGCGCCTGGCCAACTGCGACGGGATCGACCCGGACCACTGCCAGAATGTCCACATCAGCAACTGCCATATAGAAACCGCAGACGACTGCATCGTCCTGAAAAACACGCTTCACGCCATGCACTACGGCCCCTGTGAAAACATCGTCGTCACAAACTGCACCCTGAAATCCACCAGCGCCGCCATCAAGATCGGCACAGAGTCCGAAGATGTATTCCGCAATATTATGGTAGATAATTGCATTATCTACCATACCAACCGGGGCATTTCTCTGATGCTCCGCGACAAAGGCAGCATCGAAAACGCCCAGTTTTCAAACATCAGTATCCAGACCCGGATGTTCTCAAAAGCGCACTGGTGGGGCGCGGCTGAGCCGATCGCCATCACTGCCGTCAGGCGTAAAGCGGACAGCCCCATCGGTCAGATCCAGAATATCCGTTTTCAGAACATCACCTGCGATGGGGAAAACGGCATCCTGATCTATGGCGATGAGTCAAAAAATATTTCCGATATCGACTTTGACGGGATCCGCCTGCACATCCGTAAAATCACGGACTGGCCCAAAGATCTCCGCGACCTGCGTCCGGACGCCGGCAGCACCATTCTCAAAGATTCTTTGCGCGGCATCTACATGCGCAACGCACGGGACATCCGTTTTAGCCGGACATCCATCACTGCTGATGAAGAAAGCGCCGCGCAGATGGAAGAAAGGACCTGCGCCATCGACTGTGAAGATGTTGACGGAGTGCCAGAATAAAACCACAGCATAAATCTTCTTTCAGCTGGTTTGGGAAGAATGTTTTCCGAAACACGCACTTGAAGACTGTCTGCTGCCCAGGCACCAGCGCGTGGACACTGACGACAGCAACGGCTCCGCACTTTCGTGCGGAGCCGTGTCTATTGAACATTTTAATTAATCATTAATCGGATAGGGGAGCTCTCTAACCTGTCCAGGACCGTTCCTGATAGTTCACCTTACACCCAGGCTTTCACCTGTTCGTACACGCCCTGGCCGTCCAGCTGATATTTCTTCAGGAGCTCCAGCGCCGGGCCGGATTCGCCGAAGACATCCTGTACACCGATCTTCAGCACCGGTGCCGGATAGTTCGCGCAGAGCGCGTCGCACACCGCACTGCCAAGGCCGCCGATCACGGAATGCTCTTCCACCGTCACGATCTTACCGGTCTTTTTCGCGCACGCGACCACCAGCTCCTCATCCAGAGGCTTGATCGTGTGGATATTTACGATCTGCGCGGAAATACCGTCCGCCGCCAGCAGCTCGGCCGCTTCCAGCGCGCTGTTTACGCACAGGCCGGTCGCAATGATCGTCACATCGGTGCCCTCTTTTAAAACAACACCCTTACCGATTTCAAATTTATAATCCGGTCTGTCGTTGATCACCGGCACTGCCAGGCGCCCGAAACGCAGATAAACCGGTCCTTCGTACTCATACGCGGCCTTTACCGCCGCTCTGGCCTCGACATCGTCCGACGGGTTGATGACCACCATGCCCGGGATTGCGCGCATCAGCGCCATATCCTCGTTTGCCTGATGGGACGCTCCGTCCTCGCCCACAGAAATTCCCGCATGGGTCGCGCCGATCTTAACATTCAGATGCGGATAACCGATGGAGTTTCTCACCTGCTCATATGCTCGCCCGGACGCGAACATCGCGAACGTGCTGACAAACGGCACCTTGCCGGTGGTCGAAAGTCCTGCGGCGATGCCCATCATATTGCACTCCGCGATTCCGCAGTCTATATGACGCTCCGGAAATACCTTTTTAAATGTATCGGTCTTGGTCGCGTTCGCAAGGTCCGCGTCCAGTACCAGAAGATTGTCATGCTCTTTCCCAAGCTCTACCAGAGCATTTCCATAGCTCTGTCTCGTAGCGATTTTCTTTACTTCTGACATAATGCTTCCCCCACTTTCTCCAGATCTGCCATCGCGATCGCGTATTCTTCATCGTTCGGCGCCTTACCGTGCCAGCCTACCTGGCCTTCCATAAAGGAAACACCCTTGCCTTTGAGAGTCTTCATGATAATCGCCGTCGGCATGCCCTTCACCGTGCGCGCTTCCGCGAACGCGTCCGCCAGCTGCTGCATGTCGTTGCCGTCCGCCACGTTGATCACATGGAAATTAAACGCCTCAAATTTCTTGTCGATCGGATACGGAGAGCAGACGTCCTCAATCTTACCGTCAATCTGCAGGCCATTATTGTCCACGATCACGCAGAGGTTGTCCAGCTTGCGGTGGCCGGCAAACATCGCCGCCTCCCAGACCTGGCCTTCCTCAATCTCACCGTCGCCGAGCAGCGTATACACGCGGTAAGATTTCTGATCCATCTTTCCCGCAAGCGCCATACCTACCGCCGCCGAAATGCCCTGTCCGAGGGAGCCCGAAGACATATCAATCCCCGGGATGTGCTGCATACACGGATGCCCCTGCAGATGAGATCCAGTGTGCCGCAGCGTCACCAGATCCTCCACCGGAAAATAGCCCCGGTGCGCCATCGCCGAATAATATCCCGGCGCATTGTGTCCCTTAGAGAGGACAAAACGGTCACGATCCGGATCCTTCGGATTCTTCGGATCAATATTCATCTCCTGAAAATACAGATACGTAAAAACATCTGCCGACGAGAGCGATCCGCCCGGATGCCCCGCCTTCGCACTGTGCACGCCCGTCACAATGCCCTTGCGAACCTCGTTCGCCATTTTTTGCAATTCAAGAATTGTCATTGGTCGGTTCCTTCCTTATAAATAATATATCGAGAAGCAGCAAAAGCACCTGCCTCTGCAAATCTGTGTTACTGCCCGTAATACACACATGCTGTCTGACGTCACGCCTGACCATAATAAGCGTTCGGCCCATGCTTCCGCATAAAATGCTTTTCTTTAATACAATCCGGTGCAGGTGCCACCTGCGGATTGATCAGCTCCGTGCGGCAGGCCATCTTCGCGACCTCCTCCAGAACCACGGCGTTGTGTACCGCCTCCGCCGCGTCCTTCCCCCAGGTAAAGGGGCCGTGGTTCGCGCAGAGAACCGCCGGCACATAGACCGGATTGATCCCCCGTGACCGGAATGTTTCGATAATCACCAGTCCGGTATTTTTCTCGTATTCTCCGTTAATCTCCTCCGGGGTCAGATTTCTCGCGCAGGGAATCGGACCATACATATAGTCCGCATGCGTCGTACCGTAGCAGGGAATATCACGCCCCGCCTGCGCCCACGAGGTCGCCCACGGCGAATGCGTATGCACCACGCCACCCAGCTCCGGAAACGCCTTGTAAAGCTCGGCATGCGTCGCCGTATCCGAAGACGGCTTATAGCGTCCTTCGATCCGGTTGCACTCCAGATCCATCACCACCATATCCTCCGGCTTAAGATCATCATAGTCCACACCGCTCGGCTTAATCACGAAATACCCCGTCTCCCGGTCGAGGCCGCTCACATTCCCCCAGGTATACGTGACAAGTCCCCGTTTCGGCAGTTCCATATTCGCCTCATAGACCTGCCTTTTCAGCTCTTCCAGCATAAAACAAATACGCCCCCTTTTCCTTTATTCGCCTATCGCGCAGCGATTTCAATTGCGCGGCTTTCTTTGTATCACATGTCCGTACTTGCGCAGCAAGTATGGACGAAGGCCGCGTCTTGCACGAAGTGCAACTCCAATTGCGCGGCTTTCTTTGTATCATACACAGAATTCTCCCATCCGTCTAGTAAATTTTTGCTAAAAACATGCATAAATTATGAGAAAACCCGCCGTCATGCCAACATATAGGCAAATGAGCATCCGCAGTACCCCTCGTTAGTAATAAATCACTGTAATTTGTACCGATATGATATTTGATCTTTCGTAAATGCTATTTCGAAAATATTTGCTTCGAAAATATTTCGCAAAAATTCGAAATTTAATGTTGACAAATCTCAAAAGAAATGATAACTTTTTTCAAAGAGAAGCAGTTTTTTGCCACTTGTCTACAAGCTTTTGTATTCCTTGAGTGGGTTACTTGCTTCTTTTTTTATATCCAATACGTCATATAAAAATAATTTTCCATAAGATGTCATGTTCACAAGCAAACGCGCTGAATAAAAATTAAAAATATCCGTCTTTTGATCATTAGAACAAACAGGCAATGCAAAGCGTGTTTTATAATAATACCATCCTTTCCTCGCCATAGAAGAATGCTTGTCCTTTCGATTTTCATGAAACTCCTTTTCCGCAGCAATTTCCAACATCTTGGGTATTGCCTGCGCAGCATTTGCTTTTACTTTCGCATTTGTTCCCTTCAACCGCTTTGTGTATTTAGAGCCAGTATATTCATCGGGAAATCCACGTATGGATTAATAAGCGAGAGCGTGACTCCTGGTATCCTGCGATGCGGCGTAGCTTTCCCGTTGCTACTCAATACTCTTCAGCGACTCCACCATATCAATCTTCTTCAGCTTGAAATGCATCGCAACATTCACAATCAGCGAAAACGCGATCGTAAACAGTATGCTGTAAATGTAGCTTTGCAGGTAGATACCCCGCCCGAACATGCAAGTGTCAACCTCGACTGTTGTGATGACAAACGCGTGCAGCCCCTTCCCGATCAGGCAGCCGGCTGCGGCTCCGATGATGGTCGTGACCACGTTTTCCCGGAAAATATAGGCGGAAACTTCCCCGTCATAGAACCCAAGGACCTTCAGCGTCGCCAGCTCCCGACGGCGTTCGTTGATATTGATGTTATTCAGGTTGTACTGCACGACAAAGGCCAGAAGTCCCGCTGATACAATCAGGACGATAATGACCAGATCCAGCGCGCTGAGCATAGTCTCAATCGTCTCCTGCAGGGAGGATACGTAGGTAATACTCAGAGACGCGTCAAAAGACAGCAGTCCCGTACCGACTTCCTCGATCACCGCCTCAGCATCGTCCCAGGCAGTATCCGCCATACAGAAGAAAATGCTGTTGTACTCCGGCGCTTCGCCGAACAGTTCCTCATAGAGAATCGGCGTCAGGTAAATATAATTATACAGATAATTTTCGCAGATTGCCGCGATCGGGATCACAGCAGTCCCCCCGTCGTCCAGACTGATGGAAATCGTATCCCCGACGGAGATGTCAAATTCCTTTGCGATTTTTTCGGTAATGATCGCGCCCTCGTCGGTCAGCTCATACACTTCATCCGTCGTGCGGTCGCGGAAGGTCAGGAATTCATCAATGTCATCCAGGTTCTCCGGCACGTAGACATAGATCGTCCACTGTTTTCCGGTGCCGCTTGCGTCACGATCCGCGATATCCATGCTCTGCATGTAAAACCGTTTCCAGGTCTGAATCCGGCTCTCCGCGGCGACTGCCGTCTCCAGCTCGGAAAGATCCGACACGTCGGCATCCGCATCGTACACCAGCATCGCGTCATAGGTCTGAAGCTCATTGAACTGCAGCACCCCGACATCGCCAATGGAGTCGCGCAGGCCGTAACCCACCAGCAGCAGCCCCATACAGCCGCCGATACCAAAGATCGTCATCATCTGACGTCTCTTATAGCGCATCAGATTGCGGACCGTCGATTTCCAGTTAAAATTCAGGTGTTTCCAGAGAAAAGTCACCCGTTCAAGGAACACGCGCTTGCCTTGTTTGGGCGCAGGCGGACGCATCAGCTCAGCAGGCACTGTGCCCAACACCCGGTAGCATGCTGAAAAAGCTGCGCCCACGGTACACGCCACAGCAATGCCGCATGCCATCAAACCGTAAGACCAGTGATACGGTACAAGGATCGCCGGCTGATAAATATACAGGATCTGGTAGGCCTTGATAATCACCCACGGGAAAAGCTTTTCGCCGATAAGAATGCCAAAAATGCTGCCGCACATCGTCGCCCAGAACGCATACTTCAGATATTTTTTGGCAACATCCCACTTGCCATAGCCCAATGCTTTGAGTGTGCCGATCTGTGTGCGCTCCTCTTCTACCATCCGCGTCATTGTCGTCAGACTGATCAAAGCTGCCACCAGGAAAAAGATTACCGGGAACACCTGCGCAATGTTCGTCATGCGGTCTGCATTCTCTCCATATCCCGTGTTTTCCGGCAAGGAGCTGCGGTCGTAGACATACCATTCCGGATAGCTGACGTCACTGAGTTCCGCTCTGGCATCCGCGATTTTCTGTTCCGCCTCCGCAATTTCTTCTTCAGCGTCCGCAATTTCCTGCTCCGCGTCCACTATTTTTTGCTCCGCCTCTGCCTTACCTTCCTCATAATCGTCCCAGCCATCCGCGATTTTCTGCTCGTTTTCCTCGATCTCAGACTCAGCGTCCGCAATCTGCTCAAGTGCGTCCGCGATCTGTGCCCTGGCGTCGTCCAGTTCTTCCTGGCCTTCCTTTAACTGCGCAACGCCCGAGTTGTACTCTGACAGTGATGAGTCATACTGCGCCCACCCCGAATCCAACTGAGATCTGGCGCTTGTCAGCTGTGCTTTTGCGTCCGCCAGGCTATCATACCCATCGTCCACTTCCTTTTTCGCCGCGGCCAGCTCCGACTCGGAAGCCTCCAGCTGCTCTTTCGTCGCGGCAAGCGTTTCTTTCGCAGAAGCAAGAGATCCTTTCTGTTCGGCCAGTTCTTCTTCCGCTGCCTCAATCTGTTCCGCCGAGGCTGCCAGAGAGGCCCAGCCTTCGTCCAGCTGCGTCTTTGCCGCGGCCAGCTGCGCTTCCCCTGCCGTCAGAGTCGCTTCCTGCTCCGCGATCTGCTCTGACGCCGCATCCAGGGCAGCCTTCGCCTCCGCAAGCGTTTCTTCCTGTTCATCCAGCTGCTCCTTTGTCGCGGCGAGAGTCGCTGACGCACCATCCAGCTCTGTCTTCTGCTCGGCAAGCGCTGCGTCCGCTGCCGAGAGCTGCTCCTTCAGCGTGGAAGCGGTCGTCTTTGCCGTCTCAATCGTCTCGGCCAGTTCCGTCACCTGAGCATTCGCAGCCGCCAGCGCCGTCTCCGCCTCTGCAAGAGTCTGACTGGCGGATTCCAGCGCGGTTGTCTTTACGGAAAGTGTTTCCTTTGCGGCCGCCAGTGCCGTTTCCTTCGCTGAAAGCGCCGACTGGGCAGTCGCCAGCGCCGTTTCCTTTGCGGAAAGTGTTTCTTTTGCGGTCGCTAACGCCGATTCCTTTTCCGAAAGTGTTTCTTTCGCGGCCGCCAGTGCCGTTTCCTCCGCCGTAAGCGCATTCTTCGCCGTCTCCAGCTTTTCCAGGAGCGTCTCGAGTTCCGCTTCATCCGCACCGGATGCTTTGGCTTCCTCATAGGCTGCCTGAGCAGCACTCACACTTTCTGCCGCTGTATCATACGCGCTTTGCGCACTCGCCGCCTCCTCCGAGGCTGTATCATACGCGCTCTGGGCGCTCGTCACCGCTCCCGAAGCAGTATCGTACGCATTCTGGGCGTCAGCAAGCGCTGAATCTGCCGTATCATATTCTCCCTGCGCGCTCGCTGCCGCGGATGCCGCCGTGTCATATTCCTCCTGAGCTTCCTGCTCTGCCGCGTCAGCCGACTTATACGCGTTCTGCGCGTTCGCCGCTGCCGCAATGGCCTCGTCATAGGCTTCCTGGGCTGAACTTACCGCCTCTGACGCCGTATCATAAGCGGTCCGCAGCTCTTCTACCTGCGCCGCAGCCTCGTCATACGCCTCCTGACCGGCCGCAAACTCCGCCGCCCCCGCTTCATAAGTCTCCCATGCCTCATCCAGCGTGGCGCGCCCTTCCTCATAGCTGCTCTGCTGATCCGCAAGCTCTGCTTCCGCTTCCTGCAAAGCCGTGCGTCCCGCCGATAACTCCGCAGCCAACGCGTCATATTCGCTCTGACTCTCCTCCAGCGCCGTCAGCCCCTGTTCATATTCCTCTTTTGCTGATTCCAGCTGCACTTCTGCCTCAGCGATCTGCGCCTCACCGTCCTCTATCTCCGCCAGAGCCGCCTCATACTGCGTCCATCCGTCCGCGGCCTGCGCGGTTCCGGAATCAATTTCCTCCTGCGCTGATTGAAGCTCTGCCGTCGCAGACTCAGACTGACTCTGATACTCCGAAAGTGATTCCTTATAGGTCGCCTCGTTAGACTGCAGTGTCGCCAGCGCGTCAGAAATCTGGCTCTGCGCGTCAGCGAGCGTCGCCTCATTTTCACTTAATGTCGTCTCGCCGTCCGCGACCTCCGACTCGGCTTCCGCAACCTCCGTCTTCGAATCCTCCAGCTCCGTTTTTCCGTCTTCCAGCTGTTCCTCGGCATCGAGGAGCTCTGATTCCGCCTCCGCCAGCTCTGACTCCGCCTCTGCCTTCGAATCCTCCAGCTGCTGCTTCGCGTCCTCCAGCTCCGCTTTTCCGTCCGCAACCTCCTGCTCGGCCTCCTCGATCTCCGATTCGGCTTCCTCCATAATCTCCGTATACCTGGCCTCACAGCGCACATCCGCGATCGCCTCGATCCGTGTAAGCACCTCTTCCACCAGATCGTCATACGCATCCGTATAGGCCAGTTCGTCTTTCGCTCCCTCCACCTGCACGTAAACAACCGTATACACTTCCGAGTCAAACTCCTCCGCCGTCACATAGACAAAGCCGGAGAGCGTCCCTGTGCCAAGCGTGGTACTGCCACGGTTAATCGCAACGTAGCAGGGGCTATACCCCGTGCCGGTGATGGTCAGTGTGCGGTGCAGCAGATAACTTTCCTCCTCATCCTCCACCGTGATTTCCAGCGTATCCCCCACTTCATACCCCATCAAATCCGCGTAATACTGATCCAGAAAACACTCGCCCGCTTTCACAGGAAGTGCCCCGGACATCAGGGCCACCTGGTTCATCGTCTCCGGAAAAGCCTCCACATGAAGGACAGACTGCGAATCCTCATCGCCGGTGTAAACATCTTCCATATAAGTGCCTTCCACCAGCGACACGCCGTCCACCGCCGCAATCGCCTCCAGGTCGTCACCCGTCAGTCCCATTGTGCTGATCACACGGATATCCATCAGATTGGAATCGTCAAAATAAGTGTCTTCCGTCACGCGCATATCCGGCGCCGCCGACTGCAGCCCGGAAAAAAAAGACACGCCCAGCGCCACTATCAGAAAAATTGACAGGAACCGGTTCATGCTCTTTTTAATTTCCATCCGGAAGTCTTTTTTTAACGCGCGTTTCTTCATAATCTACCCACTCAATCAGAAATCCTACCACTCAATCTCTTCCACCGACATCGGTTTTTCATTCATATGCAAATCCGCCACCTGGCCATTTTTTATGCGGATCACCCGGTCCGCCATCGGCGCGATCGCCGAATTATGCGTAATCACGATCACCGTCATCCCCCGCTCCCGGCACATGTCCTGCAAAAGCTTCAGGATCGCTTTTCCGGTCTGATAATCCAGGGCACCGGTCGGCTCATCGCAGAGCAGCAGCTTCGGATTTTTCGCCAGCGCGCGGGCAATCGACACCCGCTGCTGCTCGCCGCCTGAAAGCTGCGCCGGAAAATTCTTCATACGCCCCTCCAGCCCGACCTCCCTGAGCACGCTTTTCGCGTTCAGCGGGTTTTTGCAGATCTGCATCGCCAGCTCCACGTTCTCCAGTGCGGTCAGGTTCTGCACCAGATTGTAAAACTGAAAAACAAACCCAATGTCATTGCGCCGGTAAGCCGTCAGCTTCTTCTGACTGTACGCCGCAATGTCTTTCCCGTCTACAAGGACACGGCCGCTGCTCGCCGAATCCATCCCGCCTAAAATGTTCAGCACCGTCGTCTTTCCAGCGCCGCTCGGCCCGACGATGACTACAAATTCCCCTTTCTGAATTTCAAAATCAATGCCGTCCACCGCGTGGATCTCCACCTCGCCCATACGGTAGATCTTCGTCACCTGTTCCAGCTTCACATATGCATCCATGCTGTGTGCATCCTTCCTGTATCATGACGCAAAACGCTCATTTTCCTGCGTTGCTGCTGTTCTCTTTCCCACTTCTTATTCGCTGCGCTGTTTTCTTTCACGTTTCCCGTCCGCTGACGGACAGCTTTCTTTCATTTTAATGAGATCGCTTAGAACATGCAATCATTTTATGAAAATTTAACTTTTCTCTTTTGCCTGGACAATTCTCTTTGGGAAATAAAACAAAAAAGGGCAAAACCGGATGATACCGGCTCTGCCCTTGAAACAACCCCTGCTACAGCTGCTCTTACGTACTTCACAGCGAGTGCGAAGACATGTCTTGAATAGTCACACCAAATCTTCTATTTTTCGTACAAAAGCTTTATGGGTCGGATTCCGGTAAGCTCGACGCTGCGCTCATCCGGCTGACTGCAGCCTATATAAATCTCATAGATGCCGCTCTGTTCCTTTCGTATTCCTTCCGCGTCCACCACAGTAAAAGCCTCCGCAGGAAGGCAGAGCTTTACCTGCTCTTTCCCGCCTGCTTTGATGGTTACCCGCGCAAATGCCTGCAGCTGCGGATTGGGTACCGCGTCCGGGCTGTCTGTTTTTTTCACATAGACCTGCACGACCTCCTGCGTATCAAAGGTGCCCTGATTTACGACATCCGCCAGAATGGTAAGGCCTTTCTCTTCCGGCAGAATTTTCGCTTCCGTCACCTCGACTTTACTATAGGTAAGCCCATATCCGAAGGGAAACTGTGCCTTTCCGGACATATAGCGGTAGGTACGCTCCTGCATGGAATAATCGGTAAACGCCGGCAGCTCTTCAAGAGATTCATAAAAGGTCACCGGCAGCTTGCCCGAAGGAGAAGCATCCCCGAACAATACTTTCGCGGCCGCGCTTCCTCCCTGTCCGCCCGGATACCACAGCACCATAACTGCGTCAAAATGCTCTGCCGCGTAGCTGAGGTCAATGTCACTCCCTGCTGCCAGCAAAAGGATGGTCGGTTTGCCGCACGCCGCGACGGTCTCCATCAGCTCACGCTGCGCCTTCGGGAGCTGCAGATCCATCTTATCCCCGGACGCGTCGCGGTTGCCGGTGTCGCCTTCTTCGCCTTCCAGCGTCTCGTCCAGACCCACGCAGAGAATCACGACATCACAATAATCCGCCACCGTGCGCGCTTCGCTTAATCGGTCGCTTCCAGTGGAGAGCATCTCTGAACGGTCGCGGGACAGCTCGCAGCCCACACTCGTCAATACCCGCACATCTTCTCCGAGGTAATCCTGGATGCCTTCCTGAATGGTAACATACCGTGAAGCTGTGCCATGGTAGTTTCCTATCAGCGCCGCGCGGCTGTTCATATTCGGACCAATCAGACCGATTGTTTTCAGTTTTTCCTTCTGCAGAGGGAGAATTCCATTATTTTTCAGTAATACAAAGCTCTCCTCGGCGGCTTTTTCCGCCAGAGCCAGATGCTCCGGAGACTCCACCTCCAGAAAAGAAATCTGATCATACTCACTGCCGTCAAACAAGCCCAGCATGTATCGTGTCGTAAAGAGACGGACAGCCGCCTCTGTAATGGTTTCCTCCGTCACAAGGCCTTCCTGGTATGCTTTCATGATATATAGATAAGTATTTCCGCAATTCAGGTCGCAGCCGGTGTTGAGCGCCAACGCCGCGGATTCTGTCGCATTCCTGGTCACGAAATGATTTTCATGAAAATCGCGGATCGCCCAGCAGTCAGAGACAAAATGCCCCTCGAATCCCCATTCGCCGCGCAGCTTTTCCTGCAGTGCCCGGCTTGCGCAGGCCGGCTCCCCGTTGACACGGTTGTACGCGCCCATCACCGCTTCCACCTGCGCCTCTTTTACCAGGCGCCGAAAAGCAACCAAATAGGTTTCTTCCATATCTTTAGCGGAAGCTTCCGCGTCAAACTCATGGCGAAGCGCCTCCGGTCCGGAGTGAACCGCAAAATGCTTCGCGCAGGCCGCCGCTTTCATGGTCTCACCGTCCCCCTGCAAGGCCTTTACGTAAGCCACTCCCAATGTACCGGTCAGACAGGGATCCTCTCCATACGTCTCATGTCCGCGGCCCCAGCGCGGATCACGGAAAATATTGACATTCGGCGACCAGAAAGTCAGACCCTTATAAATATCCCGGTCTTCTCTCGCCGAATATGCGTTGTATTTTGCCCGGCCCTCTGTCGCAATCACATCCGCGATCTCACCGATCAGCTCGGCGTCAAAGGTCGCCCCCAGGCCGATCGCCTGTGGAAATACCGTCGCCTGCCCGGCTCTCGCCACACCGTGGAGCGCCTCGTTCCACCAGTTATAAGCCGGTACCCCCAGCCGCTCAATTGCGGGAGCGTCATATCGCAGCTGACTGGCCTTTTCCTCCATCGTCATTCTGGAAACAAGCTCCTTAGCCTTTTTTCTTGCCTCTTCTCGCCTCATAGCGCCGTTTCCCTCCTATTAATCATCCGTTGTTTTCTGGCAGATGCAACAAAAACAATTTTGCACCTGTTCTGTAAAAATGCAACAAAAAACAGCTTTATGTCATCTATAATAAAGATAACAAAAAGTATGCTTTTGTTCTCTGTATTTATTGCTTTACGCCTGCCAGTTTTTGCTAATGTTGGTACAACAGTTCAGGATAACATCGACCTCAGACATATGACGCGTAAGCGGCATATAGCCTTCGAAGAAGGCGGTCTGTGGCCTGCTGTTCTGAAAAGTTCAGAGCAGCATCGAAATAAAAAGAACTAAGCGGCAGCGCTACAGCAGCCCGCTCTGCCCCAGAATCATTCCCGCCAGAACTCCGCTGATATACAATACGGCAGTGAGCGCAAGGTTTTCCCGCGGGCGGTCATTTTCACGGTATAGTACAAGCAAACCTGTGCCTGCTCCGCAGAGCAGCCCAGAAAAGAGAGCCCCGCTCCCCAATATCCCTTCCAGATAAAGCTGCGTGATAAGTACGGAAGCGGCACAGTTTGGAATCATGCCTACGAGCGCGGCCAATACCGCCTGGATCTGCGGGACAGAAAAAATCCCCCTGGAAAATGCCGTATCCTGGAACCACTCCATACCAAAGCCCAGAGCCAGAGAAATCAGTAAGATAAAAATCCAGGTCTGCAGGGTATGGCGAAGTGCCGCAAGAAAGATACCATCTTCGCTGCAGTTGCAGTGTTCTTTATCGCATATATGCATCCGGGCCTTATGCTCTGTCTCTCCTGGCGTCAGATAATATTCCGCTGCCCGCTCCGCGCATGAAGAAGAGCGGTCGATATCCTCTTTTTTCATAAAAGGAGTAATTCTTGGTTTTTCGGAATACGCCGGGTTCCACAGGTGCAGCCTCGCCGCGGCAAAGTCTACAAACAGTCCAACCACTGTGCCCGCAGCCACTTTGCCGGCCAGCACCCGGAAAATGAGTCCAGGCCTGATGCCCGCTGATAGCATCAGCGGAAGCATCTCGTCCGAGGTGGATAGAAAAATCGCGATCAGAGTCCCCGGCGACACTACGCGGCCGGCATAGAGGCCGGCCGCGGCGGCAGAAAACCCGCACTGCGGGATCACGCCCAGAAGGCTCCCCAGCAGCGGTCCGGCCTTCCCGGCGCGATATATAATCCTTTTGGAACGTTCATCCATCCGGTGTTCAATGTATTCCACCGCCAGATAGGACAGAAAAAGAAAGGGCAGCAGCTTGACGCAGTCCGTCAGAGCGTCTGATAACACATCCAGCATAGTTTTCCTCTGTATTTGACAAATACGCGCAAAGCATTCCAAAAATTACGAACCCCTCTCCCCGCGTTGCTGCAAGTACGCCAGGCAGCAGGAAAAGCAGATTATTTCGTAACAGACTTTTACATCCGTTCCGGTGCGGAAAATCCCAGCAGATCAATCCCCGCCTCCAGCACACGACGGGTCAGATCCAGCAGCGCGATCCAGCCGGCCTTCTGCGTCTCATCTTCGTGCGCGAGAATCTTTGTCTCATGGTAGAAGCGGTTGAGCGCATTAGACAGATCATAAATGAAGGAACAGATCCGATGCGGGGCAAGCTCTTCAAATGCCTGCTCCATCACGCTGTTGAACTTCGCCAGCTCCAACATCAGAGCCTTCTCACTCTCATTTGCCGGCGCGAGAAGAGCCGACGGGAGAGGTCCCTCTCCAATCCCCGAAGATGCGCGGTATTTGGTCAGAATCGACTTAATCCGGACGATTGTGTACAGAATATAAGGTCCGGTGTTGCCTTCAAAAGATGTAAATTTGTCTACATCAAAAACATAGTCCTTGGAAGCCTGGTTGGAAAGATCACCGTATTTAATCGCGGAAAGACCGACCATCGAAGCCGTCTGCCGCGCCTCATCGGGATCCGCCTCATGGTTGTCCATGATTTTTTTGTACATCTCGTCGTTAATTTCCCCAATGAGTCTTTCCAGACGCATCACGCCGCCCTCACGGGTCTTAAACGGCTTGCCGTCCCTGCCGTTCATGGTGCCAAACCCTAAGAACTTCAACTCCATGTCATCCTTCACAAGCTTCGTTTTGCGCGCGCAGCGGAAAACCTGCGTAAAGTGCATCTCCTGCCGCTTGTCCACAACATAGATAATCTCGTCAGGATCGTAATTCTTCACACGGTCAATGATAGTCGCCAGATCTGTCGTCGTATAAAGAGCCGCGCCGTCCGATTTCAGAATCATGCAGGGCGGGACTTCTTTCGTGTCACTGTCCTCTTTGATGTCTACAATCAGCGCTCCCTGATCCTGGTACGCGTACCCTTCGCGTTTCATGTATTCCGCCATATCCGCGATATACGGCTGCGCGTCGGACTCCTTTTTCCAGAGGTCAAACTCCACATTCAGATTTCCATAATTTTTCTTCAGGTCCGCGACAGACACATTCAGAATATGCTGCCACAGCGCCCGGTATCCCCGCTCGCCATCCTGCAGCCGGGCTGTCGCCTCCAGAGCCTCAGCCTTGTAGGTCTCATCCTTTTTGGATTTTTCACTGGCGGTCGGATAGATTTCCTCCAGCTCCGAAATTGTAAACGGCGCCTCCGCCGGATACTCCCCCGCGAATGTCTCGTCAAAATAAGGCAGTTCGGGCTTCCTGTGTTTTACCTCGGTGATGATCAGCCCCATCTGCAGACCCCAGTCGCCCAGATGCACATCGCCAATCACCCGATGCCCGGCAGCCCGGCAGATCCGTTTTACACTCTCTCCGATAATCGCCGAGCGCAGATGCCCCACATGAAGCGGCTTCGCGACATTCGCTCCGCCATAATCGATGATAATCGTTTTCGGGTGATCCGCCTTTTCTACTGAAAGATTCTGATCCGCCGCCATCTTATCCAGATATCCGGCGAGATAACTGCCCGACACCCGCAGATTAATAAAGCCGGGGTTTACTGCCTCGACGCTTGAAAACACCGGATTCCCTGTCAGCTTTTCGACAACCTCTTTCGCGATCTGAATCGGTGCTTTCTGATATTTCTTTTTCGCGGCCATCGCGCCGTTGCACTGATATTCGCATAGATCCGGACGGTTTGAGATGCCCGTCTTTCCATAGGAAGCATCATATCCGCTCTCCTCAAATGCGGCTGATACCTCTCTGCCAATTAAATCCAGAAATTTTTCCATAATCTGTACTCTCCATTTATAAGTATAATGGTAACTGTAAAAATACTGAACAGTTACGTATCATAGATCGATAACGAAAGCACTGACGCTTTCGTTACCGGGATTCTCTAATTTTTGATATTTTTCTCGTTCTTCCCGCTCAGTTCCGCAATAATATGCTCCTTCTGCCGGTCGATGTGACGGCTGATCGCCGCGAGCGCCTTATTCTCATCATGTTCCTGCAGCGCCTGCAGAATCTCCTCATGCTCCTTTACCAGTATCCGGTGAGAGTCTTTATCTTTCAAATATTCCATACGATAACGGTACATCTGCTCTCTTAAATTATTCAGGATCTGAATGAGGCGCTGGTTGCCGGTCGCATTGTATATGGCATCGTGAAATTTCATATCCGCTTCCGCGCATGCCACCACGTCATCCCCTTTGAGGGTCTCGCAAAACTGAGCAGCAAGGTCTTTCATCTGGGCAAGCTGTTCTTTCGTAATCTTCCTGCAGACCAGCTTGACCGCCAGCTCCTCAAGCGCCTGGCGCACCTCCAGCACATCTTCCAGATCGGAAACGGTAATCTCCGCCACAACTGTACCTTTGCGCGGAACCGTAGTCACCAGCCCCTCCAGCTCCAGCATCCGGATCGCCTCACGCACAGGCGTCCGGCTGACACCGAGCTTCTGCGCCAGATGAATCTCCATCAGGCGCTCCCCCGGACTGATTTCCCCCCTCAGAATCGCCTGCCGCAGTGTCTGGAACACCACGTCACGCAGAGGCAGGTATTCATTCATTTCCATCTGCAATGTATCTATCATCTGTTCTCTCCCATCTCAATCGGACAGGGAAACGCCCTCTTTCCTGTCCGCTCCCTTCAATCAGAATTTCCAATGTACTGCCCCTTTTCTATGGCCAGAAGGCAGTGAGGAATACTTCATTCAGGCTGTCCTCCGCGGAAAAATCCGCATATGCCTTTTCCGCCTTCCTGCGATCATCAAACAGGCCGAACACCGTCAGACCGCTCCCGCTCATCATAGCGTTTACCGCGCCGCGAGAGAGCATCCTTTCTTTGATCTCGCCAACCACCGGAAACGCGGGGATTGTCACAGACTCAAGTACATTTCCCATCAATGACGCCATGCGGAAAAAATCCCCGTCGCGTACCGCCTGCGTCTGACCATCAATATCAGGATGAACAAACATCTGGCCAAGGCTGTCCAGGGTAGAAAAAACGTATTTTGTGGAAACGCAGATGGGTGGTTTTACCAGCAGGACACATGCCCGCGGAGCGTCCGGCAGACGAGTCAGCCGCTCACCAATGCCCTCCGCGAGCGCGGTGCCTCCCATAACGCAGTAAGGTACGTCCGCTCCGATCTTTACCCCCCGCCTGAGCAGCTCCTGCTCACTCAATCCCAGGTTAAACAATTCATTTACCCCAGTAAAAACCGCCGCGGCGTCCGTGCTGCCTCCCGCCAGACCTGCCGCCGCGGGAATCTGTTTTTTTAATTCAATCTCGATGTCCTTACGGATACCAAATTCATCCATCAGCATCCGCGCCGCGCGGCAGGCCAGGTTGCTTTCATCTGCCGGAATAAGCGCTTCCCCGCAAGCCAGGCTGTCCTGCCGCAAAAAGAGATGGATTTTTCCTTCCCCTTCCTCATCCGCGGCGCGAAGAATCAGTTCATCGTATAAGTCCACCGTCTGCATCACCATACGCAGATCGTGGTACCCATTCGGAAGCCGTCCGATCACATCCAGGCCCAGATTAATTTTCGCCCTTGCCTTTCTTTTTATCTCTCTCATAAAATAACGCTCCATGCTTTTCACGGTTGCTTAAGCTTTTGCAATGGGGAAAGCATAGCATAAAAATTAATTTTTGTCTACCTTAACCATATGTGTTTCGTGACGCTCTCTAATTCATTACTACAGTTCGCTCCTATCAGGATTTAAGCTGCTTTTCCTGCTGCCCGCGGCGGCATCCGGCCAGCCGGAATCAGCTTACGTTTGGGATAGCTTTTACATTTTTCATCAGAATCAGACAGTCACCTTTTTTAATCTGCTCCGAGGAAAGATCGTTTGATTCCATAATCTGCCGCGGAGTCAAAAAATATTCCTTCGCGATCTCCCACAGGGTATCTCCTTCCTGCACAAGGTAGGCGGTGATTCCCGGCACTGCCTGGAGACGTTCCGGAGCAATGTCTTTTTCGAGGATCTCGTGTATGCACCGCCTCCGGCAGGCCTGCGTCGCGAAAAGATTCAGGCCTATGGCCGCGCGCACTTCTATCTGATCTCCGCCGGACATCGTGGCAGAGATCTGTTCCAGATCCGGAGTAAGAGTATATTGGCTTCGCGTTGGGGCGGCCTGTACTTCGGATGTGTGGGTGAATGGGATCGCGCCTTCCAGAACGGCAAACGGCATGCTGTCGTCAGAGGAAATATATAAAATAGACACCGACAGTACACCCTCTGTCCGGATTCCTTCTTCCACAATCTCGTTCTTGTCGATCTGCACGCACCCGCTGCAATGGCAGATCTGCATGATGTCCGGATTCGCGCCCTGTATTTTCAGCTTCCCCTGCACCCTGCATTTTGATTCATTCCGTACAACCAGCGTCTCATAGGTTTCATCAGCTGTCACCAGCTCCAGATCCTTTTCCGGGGAAAAAATATCCGCCAGAATCTCGGCAGTATCAGTTCCATACAGACTGATATTCAGATCGAAGATACCCTCCAGATGACAGGTCCGGGGCTCACCGTCCATATCCTCCTTCACCGTCAGTTCCGCTTCAGAAAGCGTTACTGCGATATCCTGAATGAGTCCGGCCGTACATCCGTCACAAGCGAGGATCCCTTCCAGAGGAACACTCTGTTCCATCCACTGCAGGCTTTCCTTTTCATCCTCTGCCCGATAGAGTACAAAGAGAAAAAGGCTGCCCTGTACCTTCAGGCGTCCCTCTTCCAGGTGTGTCCGGCAACCCCGCATCTGAATATCCTCCCACAGGACTTCGCGGATGTTCGGCTTACCGGCGCCAAGCGGTATATCCTCCTTAAAGCGCAGAATATCCTTTTTTTGCACCTCCAGCTGCAGAAACTCAAAGTTTTCCTTTTTTTCGCAGAAAACGGGTGCGGCTTTCGCGAACTCTCCGGCTGAATCGTCCGGACGCACTCCTGCCGCCGCCGACAGGTCATAAATCTCTTCTGACGACACTTCAAATCGGATCAGCGCCCGGATCGAAAGCTTTCTGGAATTGATCAGCGAGACATTCAGATCCTCCGTCTCGCGGCGCAGCCGCACGCTCTCGCCTGGTTCAAGCCCCTCCACCGCGATTGCCTCCTCAAACAGCAGCTTTACATCCAGCCGGTGGAGCTGCCGCTCTTTCGTATCATCCATGTACAAAATACCCGTCTCCAGGAAACCATCCACAAAAAGCTTTCCGCTCTCAGCTCTGGTGTGCTCCAGTACCATATGATCCCGGCTCTGAATAATCATCCCTACATCCGGTTTTACATCCGGCACATTCAAATCCTCATCCAGCGTCACCCGCGACACAACGTGTTTCGTCCGATGGCACATATGAATATTCTTCATTAATAATTCCATTTTCTGCCTCCTTGCATAGAGTGATTCGCATGTTAAACGACATACGCCGTTTACTATAACTGTTGACATGCAATAATTCGCATCATAAGAATATCAGCATGCAGTGAAGTAAATGATAAATAGTGTTATTCAATGACCACTTCTTTTTCCGTCGCGTCGATTTTTACTGCCAGATACGGATACGATGCCGCGCCGGACGCCTCTCCCTCATCCGGTCCGATCAGCCTGGTAGTAAACCACAGAGTTGTTTCATCTTCGGTACACCCTGCCACAGCGACACTGTAACCGCCCGTCAGCTGCTCTCCATAGCCCCGGATCAGATACATTTCCTCCTGATCCATCCATGTCAGACGCATCTCCTGAGTTTTGTTCTCCTCAATAATCGTCAGAAGTTCCTCCGGCAGTTCTTTGTCCGTCATGATCGTATACTCCACTTCCATCTGTTCCGTTTCCTGACGTTTCTGACAGCCGGATAACAGGCTGATACAAACGCACAAAATAAGCAGAATCCGGCAGCATCTGACTGTTTTCCCGCGTTTTCTCAATCTGACGCCCTCCCATTTTCATTTTACGTAACTGTTCAGTATCTTCACAGTAGTTATCATTTTACAATCTGCAGGATCCTGGAATCGTGCCGCCAAACGGAGCGCAATCCTTCTGCCTGCCGTTAAAAATCGTCTCTTTCATTTTTATTGCCTGAATGAAAAAAGTATTCCTTTTTTTGTGTTGTCTCAGTTTCCGTTCTGTGCTAAAATGAGAAAATCGAACCAAAAGGAGACTTACTTCTATGAACGCACAGATTGTATCCATTCCGTCCGAACCGGCAGAAAAGCCGAAAAAAGTACGGACATCCGGTATCCTGGCCCATCCGACCTCCTTCCCTTCCCCTTACGGGATCGGAGATCTGGGACCGGGAGCCTATGATTTTGTTGACTTTCTTGAAAAATCCGGCCAGCACCTGTGGCAGGTGCTCCCGCTGGGGCCTACCGGTTTTGGAGATTCCCCTTACCAGGGGCCGTCCGCGTTTGCCGGACAGCCGCTTCTGATCAGCCCGGACATCCTGATCCGGCAAAATCTGCTGACGAAAGAGGATCTCGCGGATATGCCCGACTGGGATCCGGACAAGGTAGACTACGGACCGGCGATCAGTTTT
Source organism: Clostridiales bacterium (assembly GCA_020859995.1). Taxonomy (GTDB): domain Bacteria; phylum Bacillota; class Clostridia; order Lachnospirales; family Lachnospiraceae; genus Choladousia. Next base: position 66,442 of record JAJBVE010000057.1, on the reverse strand, counting down.
AAAAATTCTCTCCTGAAAAAAGCCTGGACCGCATTTTTACATACGCCGGACAAGACCATGATTGAGAATTTTGAGATTTTCTGTGAGGAAGAAAAGGACTGGCTGGATGACTACGCGCTGTTTATGGCCTGCAAGGACGCGCAGGGCGGCATTTCCTGGCTGGAGTGGGAGCCGGAGTACCGCAATCCGACGGAAAAGCAGAAAAAAGAACTGCGCGCCGGGCTTTCGGAACAGATCCGCTACTATTGCTTCCTGCAGTTTCTGTTTCAGGAGCAATGGCTGGCTCTGCGCGATTACGCGCACGAAAAAGGAATCCAGATCATCGGAGATATGCCGATTTTTGTATCCACAGACAGCGCGGATGTCTGGAGCAACAAACGGCTTTTCCAGCTGGATACGAAGGGGTATCCCAGTCACGTGGCGGGAGTGCCGCCTGACTATTTCAGCGCGACCGGACAGCTCTGGGGCAACCCGCTCTATGACTGGGATTACCACGAGGAGACCGGCTATCTGTGGTGGATCAGCCGGGTGCGCCGCCAGCTGAAGCTGACCGATTTTCTCCGCATCGATCATTTCCGCGGCTTCGAAGCCTACTGGGCCGTCCCGGCGGGCGAGGAAACCGCAGTCAACGGGCAGTGGATCAAGGGACCCTGTGAAAAGCTGTTTCACGCTATCGAAAAAGAGCTTGGCGAAAATCTGCCGATCTGGGCAGAGGACCTGGGCGTGATCACGCCGGAGGTTGAACACCTTCGTGACTCCTTCGGGTTCCCCGGCATGAAGGTATTACAGTTCGGCTTTGGCGACATGGGCGATACCACTTACATCCCGTTTTATTATACGACGCCAAACTGCATCTGCTACACCGGCACCCATGACAACGATACCACCATGGGCTGGTACAAGGTGCAGCCCGATATGGTACAGGACCGTATCCGCCGCATGGTGAACGCGGACGGCAGCAATGTGGGACATGATTTCATCTGCATCGCCATGAACAGCATCGCAAAATATGTCGTATTCCCCGTGCAGGATCTTCTGCAGCTCGGAAGTGAGGCGCGCATGAACACGCCGGGCGTCGCGGCGGCAAACTGGGCGTTCCGCTTTAAGAAAGGCGACCTGCACGACGGACTTGCAAAATGGCTGCTGGAGACGACGAAATTATACGGAAGACTGGGATGAATATTTCATGATTCGTTTTTTTCTGATCATACTTTTTGTAATCTGCTTTCTGATCGCGTCCATTCCAATTTTTCTGGTGGAATGGCTGATCGGCAGGCGCTATCCTGCTGTGCGCGACAAAAGCTCGCTGCGGATCGTCCAGTGGGCCTTGCGGGTCATCTCGCGCCTGGCCGGGATTGATCTCACCGTGATCGGCGAGGAAAACGTTCCTAAGGACACGCCGGTGCTCTATATCGGGAACCACCGCAGCTATTTTGATATCATAATTACCTATGCGCGCTGCCCGAGACCGACTGGCTATGTAGCCAAAAAGGAGATGCTCAAAATCCCGCTGCTCTCCCGCTGGATGAAATTTCTGCACTGCCAGTTCCTTGACCGCAAAGACATCCGGGCAGGGATGAAGACCATCCTTACGTGCATCGAGCTGGTCAAGAACGGAGTCTCGATCACCATCTTCCCGGAAGGGACACGCAGCCGGGGAAAAAGCGAGCTTGACATGCTCCCCTTCCATGAGGGTTCCTTCAAAATCGCCACCAAAACCGGCTGCCCCATCATCCCGATGGCGATCAGCGGCTCCTCGGCGATCTTCGAGGATCATACGCCCCATGTGCGAAAAGGCCATGTCATTCTCGAATACGGCGCACCTATCTATCCGTCGGAGCTCCCGAAGGAGGATCAGAAAGCGCTCGGCAAATATGTGAGCGCAGAAATCGCGAAAATGCTGGAAGCACATGCCTGCTGAAAAAATGGGTCGGGGCTGCTTCGGTAGTGCCCCCTCCCTTTGGTCGGCGGATATCCCGCCCGAAGGGCGAGGATGCTCCCGGCGAGGGCAGGACGCCCCGACCAACTGAGTTCGCTTCGCGAAGGGTCGGGGCTGAAAAAAGGGACAGGAGATTGGCAAATCCCCTGTCCCTTTCCTTTTCAAATACGCACAACCGCAAACGGAATTTAGCAGCTATGCTGCAGCCTTACTCTTCTTCCGTCTCCACAGCCATAGCTTTTTCATATTCATCCAGAATAATCCGCTGTATTCTTTCACGCGTCTGAGAATTGATCGGATGAGCGATATCCCGGTATTCGCCGTCCGCGGCCTTCCGGCTGGGCATCGCGATAAACAGCCCTTTCTCTCCTTCAATCACTTTGATATCGTGTACAACAAATTCTCCGTCGAGCGTAATCGACACGATCGCTTTCATCTTGCCTTCTTTTGCAACCTTTCGTACTCTTACGTCAGTTATCGTCATTGACCTTACCCCCTGACCCGGATCAACCGGAATAATTAAAAATAAGTATTTCCATATCTATGCGAAGAGATTTTCACGTATATCTCTCTTCTGATGCAATCACAATCCTCACGCCGTCCTCTCCCACGATCCGGGAATCCGCCCGGATCGTCCCCCGGCTCTCTACGATGCAGTTTTCCAGGTAAACATTATCCCCCAGATAAACGTCATTTAACACCACCGAGTTTTTGATCACGCAGTTGTTTCCGACAAACACCTTCTTGAAAATAACGGAATTTTCCACTGTGCCATTGAGGATACAGCCGTTGGCAATCAGGCTGTTTCTCACATGACTGCCAGGGTTGTATTTAGCCGGAGGATTGTCGTCTACCTTAGAGTGCACATCCGGATGCTCCCTGAAAAAATAATCCCGCACATCTTTTTTCAGGAAATCCATATTCGTCCGGTAATAGGAATCCACGGAAGCGATGTTGCTCCAATAGCCGTCCATCACATACCCATAAATCCGCTTGACGTCCTTATAGCGGATCAGAATGTCTCTCACAAAATCATGTCTGCCTTCGTAGATCGCCTGCTCGATCAGCTCAATCAGCATTCTGCGGCGGATCACATAGATTCCGCAGGAAACCATATTGGATACGGCCGTCACCGGCTTTTCGTCAAACTGGACGATTCTGTGGTCCTCATTCATCTGGACAAGTCCAAATCTGGTAACGTCCTCCCCGGGCGGAAATTCCTTGCATATGACCGTGATATCTGCCTTTTTCGCGATATGGTATTCCAGTACCTTCGCGTAATCAAGCTTGTAGATGCCGTCGCCCGAGGCGATCACCACATAAGGCTCATGGCAGTCTTTTAAGAAATCCAGATTCTGGTGGATCGCGTCGGCCGTTCCCCGGTACCAGTGGCTGTTGTCTGTAGTCAGCATGGGCGGAAAGATAAACAATCCTCCCTGTTTTCTGCCGAAGTCCCACCACTTCGAAGAACTTAAGTGCTGATCCAGCGACCTGGAATTGAACTGCGTCAGCACCGCCACCTTCTGGATGCCCGAATTGGACATGCTGCTCAAGGAAAAGTCAATCGCACGGAAGCTCCCGGCTATCGGCATGGCTGCGACCGCGCGCCGATTGGAAAGCTCCTTCATCCGGTAGCTGTTGCCGCCGGCCAGAATCATTCCTACCGCCCTCATAGCGCATCACCTGCCTTTCTCTGGGATTCCAGCGTCTCTCCGGAGGCCAGCCACCCTCCCGGATAATCTTCCCAAATGGTATAACCTGTGATGGCTGTATTCTTGCCAATGCTGACATCCGGAGGAATCACCGAATCTTCACCGACCACCGTCAGACCGTACGCGTACACAGAAGGCTTTTTCCGGTTCGGCACTTCCTCGCCGACACCCATCTTCACCCGCTCGCCAACCGTCACATTTTCCGCGACAACCGCCTTATAAAGGTTCGATCCCGCGCCTATGACGGTGTTCTGCATAATGATCGAGTCCCGCACCTCGGCTCCTTCTTCGATGACTACGCCGCAGCCGATAATCGAATTATAGACCTTTCCGTAGATCTCGGAGCCGTCTCCGACCAGGCAGCGCTCAATCACAGAATCCGCGGAAGCGTACTGTGGCGGCAGGATGTCGTTTTTCGTATAAATCTTCCAGAATTCCTCGTAGAGATTGAATTCCGGGATAATGTCGATCAGCTCCATATTGGCCTCCCAGTACGATCCGAGAGTGCCCACATCCTTCCAGTAGCCGTTGAACTCATATGCCACAAGGGTCTCGCCCTTTTCATGACAGTACGGAATCACATGCTTTCCAAAGTCACACCCGCTCTGTTCCGAAAGGGCTAAAAGCGCATCCTTCAGAGCTTTCCAGGTGAAAATATAAATGCCCATGGACGCGAGGTTGCTCTTGGGATGCTCCGGTTTTTCCTGAAACTCCAGGATCCGGCCATCCTCGTTCGTCACTACGATACCAAAACGGCTCGCCTCTGATTCCGGTACAGGCATCACGGCAATGCTGACATCCGCGCCGTGCGCCTTGTGAAAATTGAGCATCACCTCATAATCCATTTTATAAATATGGTCGCCCGACAGAATCAGCACGTAATCCGGATGGAACGACTCCATATAGGTAAGGTTCTGATAAATGGCATTTGCGGTACCGGTATACCACTGGGTCTTTTCCACCTTTTCGTAAGGAGGGAGCACCGTCACTCCGCCCTCGTTTCTGTCAAGATCCCACGGGATGCCGATGCCGATATGTGTATTCAGCCGGAGGGGCTGGTACTGTGTAAGCACCCCTACCGTATCCACACCGGAATTAATGCAATTGCTGAGGGGGAAATCGATAATCCGGTATTTCCCGCCAAACGCGACTGCCGGCTTGGCTACCTTCGAGGTCAGCACACCCAGCCGGCTGCCCTGTCCGCCCGCCAGCAGCATCGCTATCATTTCTTTCTTAATCACGTTATCACCTCTGCAAGTCAAAATAGGTTAGTCCCTTGTGGCAGGAGCCCTAAGGCATCCACCAGCTTCGCTGGTACCCCTTGCGGCAGGAGCCACAAGGTATCCACCGGCAAGCCGGTTCTCCGCTTCGCTCCGGTCGGCGCTAAGCGGACGTCCACTGGACGTCCAGCGCCCCTTGTGGCAGATTATACCACACCTTTTTCAAATAGTGAACATTTTTTACAATTATTTTTATATTTTTTCTCTGTTTTTTATCTCAAATAACAGGCTAATTGAATATAGCTGTTTATTCTCGAAAAAGATATTTGCCATTTTGGCGAAAATTCTTGTTTTCTTTTGTACACAATTCCTGCCGGATGGTTGACAGCATGCCTGTGGAAGCGAAAGGAAGGCAAAACCGATGCAGAGCAGACGTTCCGACTATAGCGTCAGGCGCCGGGGTATTTTTTCATGGACAATCTGAAAAATATGAGTATAATCATAGAAGGACTTGATTTTCACTGAAAATCGGGACCTTTCAATCAGGAACAGTCAAAGGAGAAATTTGGAGCATGTATCAGATAGATTTTAGCCGCCCTGCCCATATTCATTTTATTGGCATTGGCGGCATCAGTATGAGTGGTCTGGCGGCAATTCTTTTAGACCGGGGCTTTACCGTCAGCGGCTCGGATTCAAAAAAAAGTGAGCTGACCGCGCATCTTGGCGAGCTGGGAGCCAGGATTTCTGTCCCTCAGAGTGCAGCGAATGTGACGGACGATATTGATCTGGTCGTCTACACGGCAGCCATCCACCCGGACAACCCGGAATACGCGGCCGCAGAAGCTGCCGGGATTCCCATGATGTCCCGCGCAGAGCTGCTCGGCCAGCTGATGAAAAATTACCCGATCTCGGCTGCCGTAGCCGGTACGCACGGCAAAACCACCACGACCTCTATGATCGCCCATATTATGATGGCCCAGAAGCTGGATCCGACTATTTCTGTCGGCGGCATCCTGCCCTCGATCGGCGGGAATATCCGCATAGGCGGTTCGGATTATTTTCTGACGGAGGCCTGCGAATATACAAACAGTTTTCTGCATCTGCAGCCAATGATCGGCGTGATCTTAAATATAGACGCGGATCATCTGGATTTCTTCCATGATCTGGATGATATCCGCCATTCCTTCCGCCTGTTTGCGGAGAAAATCCCTGTGGGAGGGACCCTGCTCATTCATGCGCAGATTCCGGATCTGAAAACCTTTTCCGAGGGACTCCCCTGCCGTGTTGTGACCTTCGGCGCCGGGTGCGGAGATTATCATGCAGAGCATATCACCTGGGACGAGCTCGGATGCGCGAGCTTTGACCTGTACGCGTCAGATCGTGCAGAAAAGGAAGACCGGCTTCTCGGGCATTTCTCTCTGAATGTCCCCGGCGCACACAATGTCGATAACGCGGCGGCTGCCATTGCCTGCACGGACCTACTCGGTGTTTCCGGGGAGACGATCGCGGAGGGGCTTTCCAGCTTCTATGGCACAGACCGACGTTTCCAGAAAAAAGGTGTTGTCGGCGGTGTCACCATTATCGATGATTACGCGCACCATCCAACCGAAATCCGGGCCACGCTGCAGGCAGCAAAAAAATATCCGGCGAAGCGGATCTGGTGTGTCTTCCAGCCCCACACCTATTCCCGCACAAAGGCGCTGCTCGATGAATTCGCGGACGCGCTCACCCTGGCTGACAAGGTGGTGCTGGCTGATATTTATGCAGCCAGAGAGACTGATAACCTGGGGGTCAGTTCAGAGCTGCTTGGGCAGAAGATCGCAGAGAAAGGGACCGATGCCTGGTATTTTCCAACCTTTGATGAAATTGAGACGTTTCTGCTTGAAAATTGCGCTCCCGGGGATCTGCTGATCACCATGGGCGCCGGAGATGTGTTTAAAATCGGTGAAAGGCTGCTTGGTAAGTAAAATCTGAGGCCGCGCACGTACATGCCGGCCTCCTTTTCTTTTTATGCGCAGGGCTGCGAGAGGAAATTAACAGTTAAAGCTGCCCGCGCCTGGCACAGCGGACAGGGAAAAAAGACGTTCCCCTGTCCGATTCATTTTACTGCGGTTTGTGCGCCGCCAGGAACTTATGAATCCTGCCGGTCGGTGTCAGAAGGCTGCTGACCGAGCTGTCATGGTTCAGCGTATCGATCAGCAATGCAAGATATTTACTCAGATCGCAGCCTGTATAGTACGGCTTTGCCAGAAGTTCCGGCGGCTGGTACACCAGATTGGTGGTCACCAGCGCGTCAAACAATCCTTCCTCATAAGCCCGGTCAAACTTTTCCAGACTCTTTGTAAACAGACCAAAGGTCGCGCAGATCAGCACGCGTCCCGCGTGCCTTTTTTTCAGCTGCCCGGCCGCGGCCAGCATGCTGTTGCCGCTGACAATCATATCATCGATCAGGACCACGTCCTTTCCGCTTAAATCTCTGCCGAGAAATTCGTGCGCCACCACCGGATGCTTGCCATTTACCGTGCGGGCATAATCACGTCTCTTATAGAACATCCCCATATCTACCCCGAGCAGGTTAGCCATATAGATGGCTCTCCCGGCAGCGCCTTCGTCCGGACTGATGACCATCAGATGCTCCGGGTCAATCTGAAGATCGCCGGCCGCGCGGAACAGGCCTTTGATAAACTGATAAACCGGAAGTATATTTTCAAATCCGTGAAGGGGGATTGCGTTCTGCACTCTCGGATCATGCGCGTCGAACGTGATAATATTTTCAACCCCCATCTTGACAAGCTCCTGAAGGGCAATCGCGCAGTCCAGAGATTCTCTGCCCGCGCGGGTAAACTGGCGGCTCTCATAGAGAAACGGCATAATGACATTGACTCTGCGCGCCTTTCCCCCGATCGCTGCGATGATACGCTTCAGATCCTGAAAATGATCATCCGGAGACATGCAGTTTGTATAGCCGTTCAAAGAGTATGTCACACTGTAATTGCATACATCCACCAGGATGTAAATGTCCTTGCCCCGCACAGAATCATTGATCTGTCCCTTACCCTCGCCGGAGCCGAAACGCGGCACCTCAGTGCTCACCAGATAAGACGGCCGGTCATATCCGGCCAGCAGGGGACTTCCCTGATGCTCATGCACACGCTCCGAACGCCAGTTTACAATGTGGGCATCGATCTTACGTCCCATCTCCTCGCAGCTTGAAAGCGCGATAATTCCCAGATCACCGACCGGAATCGAATCCAGATTCCTCTCATAACCCGTTTGAAACTCCATCTTTTTTCCTCCCAAAATACGTCGTATCATTTCATTTTATCAGCCAGATAAATCAAATCATTTAATCAGCTCCGGATGCCCGAATGCGCTTCTGTATACGGATATCATCGCCGATCAGGCGCAGCATCCGGTAATTGCTCGTGATCCTGGAAAGCACACGTTCTGAATAAAGATCTGCGATCGACGCCAGAGAAAGATTGGTCGATATCAGTGTACTTTTCCGGCGCAGGATCCGCTCGTTCAGTACCAGGAACAATTCTGAGGCGACAAAGGAATTGGTCAGTTCTGTCCCCAGGTCGTCGATAATCAGCAGATCGCAGTCATAAATATACCGGTCCATCTCCCCCGCCTCATTCGCATCAACCCGCCCAAAGGACGCGTCCGCCAACAGTTCAAACAGCCGGAACGCGGAAAAATAAACCACAGAATGCGTGCTCTCAAGAAGCGCGTTTGCGACGCAGTGCGATAAAAAGGTCTTGCCCAGTCCCGTATCTCCTGACAGAAACAGATTGTCCGGCTCCTGGTCAAAGTCTCTCACAAAGCGCCTGCACTCCTGCAGCGCCCGTCTGGCCATCTCGGCAGCCGTAAGTCCGGTGACGGGATCCGTCATAGTTTCCGGATAATAATCCAGAGAAAATGCATTGAAGGTCTCCCCCTGCATACTCCTGCGCAGATTGGACTGTGCATACAGCAGGTCAATGATCGCCTGGCGGAAGCAATGACATTTCTCCTGGCCGATATAGCCGGTGTCCTGGCAATCCGCGCAGAAATACTCCGGCTCCAGGTAGCCCTTCGGGAAACCAGCCCTTTTTAACAGGCGTTCTTTTTCAGCACTGATCTCTTCAATGCGTGTCTTTAAGGCAGAGATACCGCTTTCACCGCCGCCGCTCCGGGAAGCCGGTGAGTCTTCCGCTGTGCCATCCTCCGCCAGCAGTGCGCGTGCGTACGCCGTACTCTCAGAGGCAATCCTCTCATCCAGCCTGGCCAGCTCGGGGATGCGATCATAAACCTCCCTCTCCCTGGCCGAAAGTGCCTCCCGCACCTGATTCTGGCGGCGCTGATATTCCCGCATAATCTCATCATACTGTGCATTTGTCAATGCCATAACTGCCCCCGTCCCAAACGATATGCTTCAGATCATCCCAAAATCCTTCCGCAGACGACTGCGGCCCTAAAAACGTTCGATCTAATATCCTGACTGTCTTACTAAGACTGCCCAAACAACCGCCTTTCCAGCTTGTCATAATTATAGCTTCTCTGGGTGAAATTATTAAACCGGTTGGGCTGGCCGGTGCGGGCACGGCTCTGGGAAGACTTCTTAGCGGCCTGCTCCTGCTCCCATTTCCGGTCTGCCTCCCCGACATCCTTCATAGACTGGACGCCCGCGCCAAGCCACTGCGTCAGAATCTTGTCCGCGTACTGGAAGTTCGGCTCATGGAGCTGATCAATCGTGCGGCGGCAGGCTTCCAGGATAAGCTCCATGGAAAATCCGTATTCATGAAGCCAGCGCGCCATCGTCTCCTGCTCAGACGGGGCGGGCGCACGGTTTTTAATCCCGAAGGCCTTCATAATGGTATAATAATCTTTGTTGTACCGGCCGGACTCTTTCTTAGCGTCCTGTACGGTCTTAATCCCGGATCTGGCCCAGCCCTGCGCCACCTTCCGCATATAATGGCGGCTGGTCACATCCTTCGTGATACAGTATTCCAGCAGGTACTCAATCAGGTCTGCGGAAAACCCGAGTGTATGATAATAATAGACAAAATCATTCTGCTCTGTGGCGGAAAGAGGCCTGCCCAGATACTGCTCCGCCACAAAAAACAGCTCTTTTAAATCGCTCTGTGCCTTCTCAGAAAGTGCCCCCGGCAAAGGCATCTCTTCCTGCGGTCCGTCTGGATCTTTCGTCCTGTCGGAATCTTCCCGCTTTTCATCTGAGATTTCTTTCCCGAAAGCACCATTTGGGCGGCTTCCCGATGTATCAGGGCCAGCAATAGGCGCCGTTCCGGAAAGCGCCGCCCCTGCTCCGTCTGGAGCAGACTTTTTCTCTTCACAGGCCCGTGCGTCCCGGAACGGCTGCTCCTCGTAAGAAGAAATCCCGTCACTGTAGAGACCTGCCGCACCTTCCTCCTGCCCTTCCGGGGCTGCAGGTGTAGAATAACAGCCGGGATCCGTAAATGTCACAGACACCAGAGCGCCGTCCGGTCCGGTCCCGATCCGCAAAAGCCGCTGCCGCTCCCAGTAGGTAAGTGCCCGCCGGACATCCTTCTCCGTATGCTCAAAAACATCGGCAATAGAAGCGAGGGAGAGCTCCCGTCCGCTGTCTGCGCAGCGCAGCAAATACAGATATACCTTGACAAATTCCCCATTCGCATGGGGCATATACTGATCAATAAATGAATTTTGTACCACCGTAGAGCCTTCCGGCGCGTCCGAGTATATCTTCATTGCTGGCCATCCTTTTCTATACATGTCCGGCATCCATTACGGCGCCGGATAAAATATATCCCATATCTGTAACGAAATCCAATCTGGGCTCCATCATAACACACTTTTTCCAAAAAGAGAACAGTAACTTTTCCACATCCTTTGTTTCCAATATCTCGTTATTTTCCTGTGAACAATGTGGATAATGTGGATAACTGGTTGACAATAATTCCCCATCCGCATATTTCAGTCGAATTTCCGCGAAATCTGTCGAAATATTATGTAAATCTACTTGTCCACCAAAAAAGGCTGAGTTTTCCCGGTGGAAAATGTGAATAACTATGTGGATAATGTGGAAAACCCGGGAAAAACCAGCAAAAAGCCCGTCTCCCGGGTGTGGAAAAATTGTTCGCAATCAATGTCATAAGGGGGACCAGCTTGCTGGTGGATCCCTTATGACCCTGATATGTCATAAGGGGGACCAGCTTGCTGGTGGATCCCTTATGACCCTGATAGGTGGCATCAGGCAGCACGCTCTCAGCTTACTCTGATTACCCCTTTCACAATCTCCGCCTTATTGTCTACGCAGGAATCCAGCGCATTCTGAATGTCGTCCAGTTCAAAATAATTAGTCACTATATCTTTGATGTGAATCTTGCCGGTCGACACTGCGTCAATCGCCATCGGATAGATATTCCGATAGCGGAAAACCGTCTTGAAGGTCAGCTCCTTATCCAGAGCCATGCCGATCGGGAGCGTCATATCGCCGGACGGGCTGTAGCCTACAAACACGATCGTCGCGCCCTTTTTAGCAGCACGGATCTGCTGCTGTGCCGTAATCTGAGAGCCGGCCGTCTCGATACCCAGGTCAAAGCCCGCGCCGCCCGTAATCTCCAGAATCCGCGCGACCGTATCCTCCTTTGCGCCGTTGATCACCTCGTCCGCGCCCAGTTCCTTCGCTTTTTCCAGGCGCTTATCCATCACGTCCACGACGATCACCTTTGAAACGCCTCTGGCTTTCAACGAAAGCATGGACACCAGACCGATGCACCCGGCCCCGGTCACTACACAGGTCTGGCCCAGATGCGCGTCGCCCTGGCACGCCGCGTGCATGCCCACAGCCAACGGTTCAATCAGCGCGCCCTCCATTGTGCTCACATTTTCCGGCAGCTTAAAGCACAGCCCGGCCTCGTGAGCCACATATTCCTGGAACACACCGTCCACCGGCGGCGTCGCAAAGAAAATAACATCCTTGCACAGGTTGTATTTGCCCTGCTTGCAGAATTCGCAGTGACCGCAGGTCTTGCCCGGCTCCAAAGCTACCCGGTCCCCAACCTTCAGATTCTTCACATTTTCGCCGACCTCCACGACCGTGCCTCCGGCCTCATGGCCAAGCACAAAGGGTGTCTCTACGACAAAGTCGCCGATTCTCCCGGCTTCATAGTAGTGAAGGTCAGAACCACAAATTCCCACATACTCGATCTTTACCAGAACCTCGTCCTCCATCGGCACCGGGATCGGCCTTCTCTGAATCTCGACCTTGCGCAGGTCTGTCATAACTGCAGTTTTCATCGTCCCATTCATTGTAATTCCTCCTTTATTTATTCCCCGCCTGGCATCATGCACAAGCGGAATTTTGCTGCATGCGCGGCTCTCCACTACATATCCTGCATCGGGTTTTGATGCAGGATGTAGGCCGCGCCATCGCCATCAGGCGATTTTGCATGCGCGGCTCTCCACTCCATATCCTGCATCGGGTTTTGATGCAGGACGCAGGCCGTGCCCATCGCGCTCAGGCGCGATTTCTAATGGCGCGGCTCTCCCTCCATGTCCTGCATCGCGTTTTGATGCAGGTTCACTCTCGTTTCTGTCCGTCACACCCGATAGCTCACCGGGGCTCCCAGATAGGACTTAAGGATCCTGGTACCATCCTGTTCCAGCGTCAGCCTCTCCAGGACGATACCGGCATCTCCCGCATAAACCGTAATGCGGTTGAGCCCCTCGCGCAGACTCACCGGAACCTCTGCTACATGTTCCTGGTTCAGCACAGCCTCGCACCAGACAGCACATCCCGGGTCGCCTCCGCGGTAGCCATCCGATGTGACTGCCACCATCCGGGGAGCCTCTCCGTTCACAGAGATGCCATACCGGAGCATTCCTCCGTAAACCAGCGGGTTGGCAGGCGAGGTGTGCAGCGACAGGCGATACGCGCCTGCTTCCGGCGTCCAGATTTCATACGACAGGCTCGGCGCCAGGCCCTGCTTCCAGTCGTTCTCGTCAAAGACGGCCGTCGTCGGGAAAACCTTCATCCCAGAGCCATATTTGCCATAATCCCGCAGCATCTGAAACGCGGCGGCTGCTTCAGACACATGCTTTTCTCCGTCTGGTATCCCGCACGCATTTTTCCCTGTGCACATTTCTTCCTCCGCCATACCCGGAGTGCTGTCCACAAATTCCGCAGCATCCCAGACGCAGATACCCTCCTGGACCAGAAATGCCCCCTTTGGAATCCCGTCCAGCTCCGGATTTCGCGCTGTAATAAGCAGCGGTACACACTCTCTCCCGGCTCTGACCTGGCAGCGGAACTCGACGGTCTCATGCGCCGGAATGCGCTCTCTTAACACGCGGACTGTCACTTCTGTCTGCAAAGCTGTGCTGCCACAGGACGGCGTGATTTCAAAACACTCGCTCTCTCCCACGATTTGCCAGTCCACCGTCCCGCAGCCTCCGTTTGCCACCTGCAGTGTCACCTGATCCGTCCCGGCATTTTCAAAATCCCGGATGGTAAGCGGCACTGGAAAATACTGGTTGGTAAAAGTCTTTGTACGATCCGCACGGGAAACCACCAGCCGCGGATGATCCGGGAGGGTTAGCATATGTCTGACAGGATAGCGATAATCCTCATCATTCCAGTTCACAAAACCGATATGCTCCTCGCGCTCCATACCGCTCCACTTTCCGTCCCGGAAAGCCGCCAGCTCCTTCGCAAGAGCCCGATCACGCAAAATGCATGCCTCCAGCATCTCTCCATACTGATTTGCCACCGCTTTTCCCTGTGCGCTGTACAGATGGTTCAGCCCTGACGCGAGATGCATTTTCAGCAGATTCGCGATCCCAGCCGCCGGGAAATAGATCATACTGTAATAGCCGTCCGCGCCAAGAGACCCTTTCAGCGAAGCGTACAGCTCCTCATTTCTCTTTTCCAGAGACTCGGCACGCTGCAGCATCTGCTTCGCCTCGCCATAATGCACCGGATGATAAATAGTATCGTTCAGCGCCTCCGCCCTGCGCAGGCTGTGCAGATCAACGGACTCTTTCAATACCCACGTTATCTCAGAAACCTTCTCCTCGTCAACCAGTTTCCCAAATAAAGAGCGTATCCATTCTTCCGTATAAGCAAGCGTATTATCCAGCCCGTCCAGTCCATAGGTGTCAAAATCATATGCCAGCGAAAGAAAATATCCCAGAGGATACTCGTTGAACTTGACATCGCCGACATTCAGAATCCATACCTCGCGGATGCCGTACTCCCAGGCCTCGGTCATCTGCTCCCAGATCTTTGTAATCGGCGTGGAATTCACCCACTCATAGGAAATCGGCGAGCCGTGGTAGTCCACATGATAGTACATACCGTAGCCGCCCGGATGCGCAGGCAAACGATCACGGTCCTTTGACGGGTCAAAAGCGTATTGCGCCATCTCCTGCGGAAGGGCGCGCATGTTATTGAAATTGTCCTCGCAAAACATCAGTGTCACATCATCGAGCTCTTCAAAATCGCTCAGCCCGGATGCCTCTTCGTTTCCGAAAAAGTAGTCCTCGACCTCTTTGTAAATCGCCAGCAGCTGCGGTACCTTTTTCAGGTCAGGATTGATATGCTTCGCGATCAGCTTTCTTTGCTCGGTAATAATCTCCTTCAGCAGACGGACATTTTCTTCAATGGTGGAATCATCGCCCAGCATCTTGCTGTCGTTCTCTCCTCGCATACCGATGGTCGGAAACACATTCTGTCCCCGGACACGCGCCAGACCGTCCTCCCAGAATTTCAGCAACCCTTCCTTGTTGGTCACATAGCTCCAGTCATTTCCGTAAGGAGAATGCTCCCCTTTAAAAATAGAAAACTCAGCGCCGGAGCGCATGCAGGGCTCGTGGTGCGACATCCCGATGTAGATGCCATACTCTGTCGCCAGTTCCATCGACGCCAGTCCCGGCCCATCCAGCAAAAAGGAGGAAGACCACATCGCAGGCCACAGATAATTTCCCTTCATACGCAGCAGATACTCAAATACCTTGTCGTACATCTCGGCGGTAAATCCCTGATAATGGGAAAATGTCCAGTTTCCGAAGCAGGGCCATTCATCATTGATAAAAAATCCCCGGTAACGGACCGACGGCTCCTTTGAGATCCCGTTTTTCACATAAATTGTCTCCGTCGGCAGGATCGGGCGCTGCCGTTTTTCTCCCCAGGAGTAAACATCTCTCGGATAGGTATGCGCGAAAGAGTCCATGCCTGATGCCGTATCACGCACTTCTTTGCCGGATAAAGCGTCTCTTCCATCTGTCAGACTCTGCTCGTACCTGGAAGCAGATTTTTCTTCAAGTCCCTGCCCGGTCCCGGTAATATCTGCTTTTGCAAAGCCGTGACCCGTCCCTGAATTCTTCCTTTGTGCGGAGGTTCCGCCCTCATTCAGTTCCGAATCGGTCAGAATCACGCCTCTGGCGGCCGGCGGCGCGGCATCGCCCCAGAATCCCCAGGCAGTCACTCCCAGCAGCTCCGACAAATGGAACATGCCGTAGATCGTGCCGATCCGGTCGCTGCCCACAATCACAAGCCCCTCTTCCACATTCGGAAGAGGCTTTTCAATCAGGAAAAAGCCGTAGCTCTCCCATCTTCCCTTCAGCTTCTCAAGCTCCGGCAGTCTCTCCATCAGTGTCTCTGCCAATGCGTCATGTCCCAGCTCCGCGACGAGGATCGCCTGCGGCAGCCCAGGAACTGTATCCGGTAAAATCACCTGGCTTTTTGCCCCCGTTGTCGCTTCTACATCCGTCGCGACCTTCGCACCGATTCTGCGGATTCCCTGCGCAGCCGCCGGATCCAGGATCACGTTGATGTAGTCATTCAGTCTCAGTTTTGCCATTGATTTTCGCACAGCCTCCTTTACGTATCCATTTACCTGTTACATTCACTCACGCAGCTTTGTTGCTCGCTCGCCCTCAAAATTTCCTGAAGCAAGTGCCGCAAATTTCTTCGGGTCACATTTTTGCATATTCAAATACAATGCTCTGTTTTACGTTGTCTCCGTGCAGCGCAGCCGCTCGCAAAACGGCGTCACACAAAGTCCTTCTTCTCCATAAAGCAGCCGGCTGCCCGGCGCGTTGCTCCACGCGTAACGGACGGCAAGTATAGATTCTGCTCTTACTGCTTTGCCCGGCAATACTTCCCCGCACAGTTTCTCCCCGCGCCCGGCAGATTTCTTCACAGAAGAACCGGCATCCGCCGGAAAAACCGGCTGCAGACGGATCTCCCCGCAGTGCAGTTCTGCTTTTGCCGGAAGCCATCCGGCATCCTCGCAGTAAAGCTCAAACAATCCATCCGGAATGCGGGTTTTCTCAGCGGATTCCTTCCCGGCAGAAATATCCTGAACCAGGGTATCCGCAGCAGAGTTTTCCCGCACTGAAATGTCCGCGGCAGAAAATTCCCTGACTTGAGTATCGGCAGCAGAATTTGCTAAAACATCCTCCGCGCTTCCGGGATTTTGAATGTTCCGGAATATTACTGGACGGTCAAAACGCAGCATCAGTCCATCCGTATGCTTTTCCCATCCGTACAGCTCCGGACCGGAGCATATCACATCCTCGTGGTACACGATTTTCCGCAGTGCCAGTGCCGCCCGCCGTGCAGCTTCTTTTTTGTTGAGAGGATGCAGGTCATTGTCTTCCCCGATATCCAGATTCACAGTCACCGCCACATCAGGAAGATCGCCGGCCCGCCGCTGCGCCTCGCGGATCATCGGCCACGGCAGTTCTCCGTCTGCCGTCTCCATTGCGATATCAATGCCGCAATTCGGCAGCTGCACAATCACAAAAGGCAGGCTCTCCTGCATCCACCGTCTTCGCCAGTTGGAAATCATCGCAGGCAGCAGCTTCGCATACTCCTCTGGCCTGCCATCATTCGATTCGCCCTGATACCAGACGACGCCTTTCACCGTGTACGCCAGAGCGGGAGCCACCATTTCACGAAACAGGCCGGTTGCTCCCCGGTTCAAAAACACCTGCTCCGGCGCCGGAGCCACCTTGGCCAGTACCAGATATTCCCATTCTCCCTCCAGAGGAATGGGAGCCGAAATTTTCTCGCAGGAAAACAGCCCTTCCCTTTGTCCGACGGCAGGCTGCGCCGCAGCGGAAGCTTCGCTTCCCGGTTGGCAGTGCTTAAGAGGCCAGTTGTCATCACAGACATCCTCCCAGGCCAGCTCCACCGTTTTTCCTTTTGTCATGCGCCCGTCGCCATTTCTGCATACCAGATGGATCAGAAGCTCATTTTCCCCGGTCTGCAGCACTCCTTCCGGCACTGTATATCGTCTCGGAGGATAACGGTATCCTGTCTCGCCCACCAAAACGCCATTGATATAAGCCCGGTCTGCGTCCGCCAGAGTGCCCAGCCGCAGCAAAGCTTTTTTTCCGGCCTGATCATCCGAAACAGAAAATTTCTTCCTCAGCATCACGCTTCCGCAGAAATTCACCAGACCGGCTTCCGCAAGAGAGCCGGGAAGCCGGATCGGCTGCCAGAGAGAAGTGCCCCGCGGCGGCCAGGCCTCTCTTTCCTTTTCGCAAAGCGCCTTCTGCCATGCAGCTTCTTCTTCCGCCTTCTGTGCTGTCAGAGTACGGCAGTATTCGTCGTCTGACAACACGACCCTTTCTCTCTGATAATCCGGCCAGGCTTCCAGGGCATCCTCGCTCATCCAGGCCTGAATCGGCGTGCCGCCAAGGCTCAGATTCAAAATCCCGATGGGCACTCCCTCCCTCTGTGAAAGTTCCTTTCCGAGAAAGTAAGAAAAAGCAGATGTCTCCGCAAAGGGCAGATTCCAGTTTGCATGTGCATGTTCAGAAGCTTCCCTTTTAAAATTATATGCCTCCTGCACCTTGTACACATGTACGCGGTCACAGCCGCCATTTAAAAATTCCTCCGGATATTTCTCCCTTACCCGGCTCATCGGCAGCTCCATGTTGGACTGCCCGGCACAGACAAACACATCGCCCACCCAGACATCCGGAACCTCTGCTTTTACAAAAGGAATCCCCCGTTCCGATTGAGAAGCACTGGTATCCCCGTCAGCGGAAAGGGGCGTTTCTTGTATTTCAGCACCCTCCTCCCTGCACCAAAATACAAGAATATACGGCCCGCCGGCCTTCAGTCCTTCAAAATAAGAAGTAAATGTTCCATCGGCGTCCGCCGTCGCGGCACAGCGAGCCACTACGGTCTTCTCTTTCTGCTTCAGCAATACGATCTCCACAGACGCCCCCGGAGGCGCCCAGCCCCAGACTCTCGTTTTTTCTCCGCGCTGCAAGACGCATCCAGGTCCAAGCAGTTTGGGAATGCTGAAATCTTTCTCTGTATCCATACCTTCCTCTTCCTCCCCGAGAATTTTTTTCCATAGGAGTATATCGCACCGACTGTATTCTCTCAAGCCCCAAAACACCCTGCAAGGCTTATTTCAAACAAGCTTTGTTTGGTACTCCTTGCCCGGCTCTGTGCAAAAAAGGGGACCGACCCTGCGGTCGATCCCCCACCCATGATCCCACAGTATCGCAGAATCAATTTTACAAATCCATCGTAACTGTTCAGTGCCTTCACAGTTACAAATCCGTCAGTTATGACCTTAATTACTTGCTTGCCTGATAGTAATCATTGTACAGGTTCACAAGGCTGGACGCGTTCTGTGCTTCCACTTCTGCCACGTAGGTATCCCAGTCAGCTTCTACGTCTGCCTGGCCCATAGCGAACTTCAGTGTCCAGGTGTTGATGGTATCCTGCAGAGGTGTTGCCCACAGGTTCGCCATCTCCGCGTCATCCTCGCTCATCGCGATGGACGGGTCAATCTCACTCAGCTCTCTGTACTCTGCCATTCTGTTGTAGTAATCCTGCAGCTCGGTCGAGAAGTTGCTGGTCAGAAGCTCCAGGCTGCCGCTGTACATAAAGTTGCCGCATGCATAGCCATACTCAAGACGCATATCGGTCTGATCGTCAGAGGTCTGAGCGATAGACAGGCCGCCGCAGTAGTAATCATCTGTCAGAGAGTAAACGCCATCCTCAACGGTGTAGGTCTCACCCTCAACGCCCCACTTGGTCATGGTCAGACCAGCTTCGGAATACCACAGCCAGTCAACGAAACGCATCATCTTGATGAACTCATCCTCGCCCAGCTCGTCCAGAGCAGTCGAAGAAATGCAGACGCCGCACTCCAGGCGGGAATTCTCTGCCTGATAGTTGTTTGTGCCAACCGGGATCACGACCTCATATACGGAGAAGTTGCCCTCGCCGAGCTGAGAGGTCAGACCATCGATCTGTGATGTATAAGAAGAACGGTTTGTGGAAATGATTGCAGTCTCGCCGCGATAGAACTTGCCGTCAGCAGTATCATCTTCCTGGCTCCAGGTCTCCGGATCAAGGATGCCCTCGCTTACCAGACGCTGTACTACGCTCATGTACTCTTTGTAAGCATCGCTCGTAGCGCTGAGCACGAACTCATCGTTGTCCCAGTCAAAGTACAGACCTGCGGAATTGGATGTAATGGACCATCCGCTGTGGATGCCGTAGGTAGCCGCGATCAGATTCAGCAGGCAGCCGCCCTGGCCGTATCCGGAGGTAGCACCGCACCAGCGGTCAGACCAGATGTAATCAGACTCGCTGATCATGCCCTGCTCTACCATATAAGCCTTTACATCAACCAGAATATCTGTAAACTCATCCCAGGTCCAGTCATCCTCAAGGGTGGTCACATCATAGCCAGCTGCCTCAAAGATATCAGAACGGATCAGCAGAGAGTAGTCCTGAAGAGCAGTCTCCTTCAGACCCGGCAGACGGTAATAGCTGCCGTCCTCCTGCAGGAGTGTATCTACCTCACTCTGCAGATCATAATCCTCGATCATGCCGGAGTAGTTCGGCATATAGTCCACATAATCCGATACTGCTACGATGCCGCCGCCGGTCACATATGCGGTCTCGCTGTACATCTTCGGGATAATATACGGAGCTGTGCCGCCGGAGATGGCCAGTGTTACCTTGTCTGAATAGCTTGCATTGTTTACAACCGTGATATCCAGAGTTACATTGGTCATCTTGGTGATGGTATCAAAAATACCGCCCTCTTCGTACCAGCTGTCCTTGATCGGATACGCATCATTGTCATTGAAGAACATGGTGTAGGTCACCGGCTCATCTGACCAGAATGTGGAGCCATAGGTGTATCCCAGCTCGGAGTTGTAATAGCTGCCGTCGCCGTTGTCTGTGTCTTCGCTTGCAGAAGCGGTGAAGGATGTCGCCAGAGAGGCTACCATCGTCGCAGCAAGCAGGATGCTCATTACTCTTTTCTTCCTCATGAAAAAACCTCCTTAAAATTTGTGGTAACCACCGAGCCGTATCAGCCCGATTCCGGCCGTATCGGCGGCTACAAGTTATGTCTATCATAAGCCCGCTATCTGCAGCCGCATCCGCCTGCCGGAGGCACCGACAGAACGGAGGCGGATTTTCATCATCCGCAGACCATCATACAGGGCAAACGATCGGTTATCTTTCCATCAGCCCTTTACGCCGCCGAGCATCATGCCCTGCACGAAATACTTCTGGATGAACGGATATACGCAGATGATCGGCGCTGCCGTCAGCACCATCGCGCAGGATTTGATGTTCGCCGCAATCGCGATCGTCTCGCCTGCATCCTGTGAAGTTGAAGAACCGGCCGTGGAAATCAGGTTTCTCAGGTAATAAGCCACAGGCCATTTGCTCTGCGTATCCAGATACAGGAACGCGTTGAACCAGTCGTTCCAGTACATAACCAAGTAAAACAGTACCATGGTCGCGATGATCGGCTTGGAGAGCGGAAGCGCAATCCGGAAGAACACACCGTATTTATTCAGTCCATCCATCTCACCAGCCTCTTCGAGCTCTCTCGGAACTGTCTCAAAGAAAGAGCGCATCAGGATCACGTAATAAGTAGAGATCAAAGACGGAAGAAGGAATGCCGCTACGGTATCCTGCAGTCCCAGGTTGATCATCAGCAGGTAGTTCGGGATCATGCCGCCGCCAAAATACATCGTGAAGATAATCAGCGGAGCGATAATCTTATTGCCCCACAGCTCGGACTTGGAGAGCGGGTACGCCAGCAGAGCCGAGAAAAACAGCGCCAGCGCCGTACCGGTGACAGAGTAAACAATCGTATTGATGTAGTCCGGAATAAATACTCCGTTCGTGATTACATAAATATACGTGCTCACGCTGAAATCTACCGGAAGAAGCCCTACCTTACCGGCGACAATCGCGTCATAGGAAGAGAACGACTGCGCAATCAGGTATAAAAACGGATAAAGCATAACCACGCAAATCAGTATCATGAGAATCGTGTTGCATACAGTAAATATACGGTACCCCCGTGAAACCTTAATCGCGGTACCACTGTGTTTTTTCGCCATCGTACTTCCCCCTTCCTTAGTACAGGCCGGTGCCGGCAACCTTCTTGGACACCTTGTTAGCCACAGTCAGGAGTGTCAGGTTAATCAGGCCCTGGAACAGGCCGACTGCTGTTGCGTAGCTGTAGTTACCAGATCCGAGACCCATACGATATACATATGTAGCGATAATATCGGCAGTCTCATAAGTGGTAGGCTGATACAGAAGGAAAACCTTCTCAAACGCGCCGGAGCCGCACAGCTGCCCGATGTTCAGAATCAGCAACGTTGAAATCGTCGGGAGGATCGATGGCAGTGTCACATAAATGCACTGCTGGAACTTACTCGCTCCATCCAGCTCCGCCGCCTCGTACATATCCGGACTGATGCCGGCCATGGCCGCCAGATAGAGGATCGTATTCCATCCAAGTCCCTGCCATACACCGGTCACCACAAAGATCGTCGGGAACCACTGCGGCAGACTGATAAAGGTAATCGCCTGGCCGCCAAGGGATGTAATGAGGCTGTTAATCGGGCCGCTGATAGAGAGGATCTCACGCACCATGCCGGCTACGATAACCATGGAAATAAAGTGCGGCAGATAGGAGATCGTCTGCACGACTTTCTTAAATCTCGTATTCTTTACTTCATTCAGAAGCAGTGCGAAAACGATAGTGATCGGAAAGCTGATGATCAGATACTCAAAGTTCAAAAGCAGAGTGTTCCGAAACGCTCTCCAGAAATTAGAATCCCGGACGAACTGCCTGAAATACTTCAGTCCGCTCCATTCATCTCCAAAAATGCTGCTGCCTGCGCGGTAACGGCGGAACGCGATGATATTGCCCGCCATCGGCACATAGCGGAAAATGATGTAATACACAATCGGTATCAGCATCATCGAGTACCACTGCCAGTACTTGCGTATATGCCTGCCCAAAGTCTGTTTCGGAGGCGTATTTGCGGAAACGGCACTGCTGCTCTTTGTTTTCGTTGTCTCGGCCATTTTTCTTTCTCCCTTCTCTTAATATTACGACCAAATATGGTAACATTATTGCACAAAAACTTTTTCGTTGCTTACCAGTTTTTGCGCATTATGACGCCAGTTATTGCTTTTTTATTTTTTTCTCCGTCAACTTTTCCCAAACCGGCTTTTTTCTTCTTTTTCCAGCGAAATTCGCCACTCAGTTATTGCTATTTTTTTTGCCTTATGCTATACTTTCGGCAGTTTAAAGAAGTCCTACGCAAGGGCAGGGAAAGGGTGGGGTTCCCCCTGTCCGGCCTGCCTGTTCTTTGCAGCCGTCGGGGAATGTTTGCTTCATTTCAGGATGCAGGATTCCGCTTCCATATTTGCAAATGGAAGTCTTTTGACAGGTATATCGGATGGCACGTGCTCATTTTCCCCCGGATTTAGGCAGTATTTTTTGCGCAATTTTTGCTTATCAAACCAGAAAGACAATTGGAACTGACAGTACCTTCACTGTTACAGGTAAATTTCAGATACAGACTTCGGAAAGGAAGTGTCAACTGACATATGCTAAATTCATCGCTGACTCTGGATCCTGAGCTTCTGAAAATCGGGATGCAGGATTCTTACGGTTATCACCGGAAAATAGACAGTGACCAGGAAAAGGTGAATTATCATCCGGATACTACCCTGCGTTTTTTTATCAACAGCCAGACGGAATCCTACCCGATGCACTGGCATCAGGCCGCGGAAATGATCATGCCGCTTGAAAACACTTACACGGTGGTGGTCGGACAGGTAAAGTACGTGCTGAATCCCGGAGACATTCTGCTGATCCCAGGGGGGGCACTTCATCATCTGATCGCTCCGCCCTCCGGTCTGAGGCTGATTTATATTTTCGACATGGAAGCCCTGTCCGGTCTCAGGGGATATGCGTATTTTACAGCCTTTTTTTCTCACGAAGTGCTGATCACGGCGGACAATTGTCCTTCCATCCATGAAGAAGAGATCTCCCTGCTCTTGTACATGATCCGGGAATACTTCTGCGGCGGGCATCTGCGCGAGCTGAACTGCTACGCCGGTCTGCTGCACTTCTTTGCCAACTATGGCGAATACCGGATGCAGCAGGACGAATCTGACAGCACAGCTTTAAAACCCGCCCAGAAGCAAAACCGCCTGTACGAAAAGCTGAACACGGTTTTTGATTATATGGACCAGCATTACAGTGATGATCTCACTCTGGAAACGGTCGCTTCGGTCGCGGGATTTTCCAAATACCATTTTTCCCGGCTGTTTAAGCAGTGCTCCGGGTACAATTTCTACGACTATCTGTGTATCCTGCGCATCCGCGCCGCGGAAAACCTGCTGTTCTCCCCGGACCTGACCATCACTGAGGTCGCGCTGCAGTCCGGCTTTTCCAGCCTGTCCACCTTTAACCGGACCTTTAAAAAGAAAAAAGGCTGCACGCCGTCCGAATACCGGGCTTTGTGCAACCGGAAGATTTATGATGAGTGACCGAGAGCGTTTTTGAACAAAAGAACGTTCTCGGTCACATGCCCGCTTACAAAACGCCGCAACGGTTCTAAACTCAGCTTGCACCTGACGGTCTGGCTTCAGCTTAGAGCCGGCGGCGTTTTCACAATCCGGGGGCATCCCTTTTGTTCAGAAAGCGTGTTGTTAAACCAGTCTGCCACTCACAGCTTCTTGAGAATCTCGCGTTCCCTGTTCTGGCAGGTAAAAAGGATGACCTGGCGGCCGCTGTTTTTCAGCCAGCGCAAGGTAGCTTCGAGGCGGCGGTCGTCGTACATGGCAAAGGTTTCATCCAGAATGACCGGCAGTGTGGTTTTATCCATAAACACTTCACCAGCCGCCATGCGCAGCGCGAAATAAATCTGCTGCAGGGTACCGCCGCTGACCTGGTTTAAGCCCAGCACCCGCTCGGGCGTGTGGATCCGGACCTCTGCCGTGTCGTCCAGCACGATGCGGTTATACCTTCCCATCGTAATCTCTTCGAGAATGCCTGAGGCAATCTCGTTGATGCGTCCTCCGTTTGTCCGGAAAATACCATCCGATATCTCACAGATGCGGTCGATTGCCAATGTAAGAGCCGCTATTTCTGTGTCGGCGCCGCCGGCGCGGACATGCTGTTGGTAGAGAACCTCCAGATCATCCTGCAGGTTCTTGTATTCCTCTTCCCGTTTCTGAAGCTCCTTTATCAGCCCAGGCGGGCATTTTACCAAGTTCTCCCCGGCATCATCTGCCGGCATCTTTTCTTTGCCGTGCGGACGAAAAAGTGCATGAACCCCCAGCGCCATCACCCAGAAAATGACGGTAAACACGCCCAGAAAAATCCGCAGGGCCTCCTGTGACGCGAAAAAGATCCCGGTCATCGTCAGCGCCCCGGCAATAAAAAGCATGGCAGTAAGCGCTGCGCGCATCACCGGAGAAATGCCGGCTTCTTCCTTTTCGGAGGCTGCGAATTCTTCGGCCTGGTCCGCATTTCCCTTCTGATAACAGGCCGCCTGGGCGCGCAGCTGCTCCATTTCCGTCCGCAGAGCGTCTGCCCGGCCCTGCTTTTGAGAAATTTTTTCCTCCAGAGCAGCCTCTTCTTTCTTTTTCTGCTGTTCGCACTGCCGCTTCTTTTTGCGCAGAATCTGCAATGCCCGGGAAACATCAATCCCGCCATCCATGGAATGATCGCTGTTGACCATGCGCCGGCGCAGTTCCTCAGCAAGTGCCTCGTCAGTCTCACATCTTGCCTGCGAAATAAACACTGAGTTCACGAATGCAGCCTCACTGATCCCTCCAAGCAGGATGTCCAGATCCTCCTGCGGATGCTCTGATTCCAGAATTCTCGTCTCGCAGACGAGACTTAAGGGCTTCGCGCTCCTGTCAAAGCAGCGGTCAATCCGGTAGACTTCTCCATTTTCCACCACACGCATGCTCCCCAAGAATGCGCCCGGTGAATCCCAGGGCTGCCGGATCTGATATTCATCCATCTTCGCGGCCCGGCCGCGGGCGCGGTTCAGGCCAAAAAGCATTGCCTTTATAAATGAATGGATCGTCGTCTTCCCCGTCTCGTTCCCTCCGTAAATGATATTGATTCCGGGACGAAATGTAATATGATGATCCGAAAATTTTCCATATTTCTTTAAAATCAGTTCCTGTATCTCCATACTTCCCCTCCCCCTCGTATCTGCCGCCGCGCTCACGGCTTCTGCGCTTCGTTCCGGTCAGAGCCTCCAAATATCCGTGCAAGCTATGTCATAGGGTGTCGGCTATTCCGACGGATCTGTGCTTCGATCGGCACTTAACAATCCTGCGTGCCAGTGACACGCGTCAAGAACCGACCGTTGCTGTTTGTCAGTGGCAGACGTTTAGCAACGACCAGAGCGACAGCGGGTTCAAAAATGCAGCATATCTGCAGCGCAGCAATTTTCCCTTCTTCTCAGCAATTTTCCGGATATAGCAGCGCTTCCAGGCCGAGCATGAGTGCTTTCTGCTCCACCAGGCTCTCCGGTCCGTCCCCGAAGCTTTCTATGTAGTTGCCGATCAGGCCTCCCCGATATCTCTGCCTCAGCTCTTCTAAGTGAAATGCCGGAGCTGTGCGGTCTTCGATTTCCAGAATCCGCCCGCATTTTAAATATTCCCCGATATCCGGACGAAATCCCGGATGGCGAAGCCCGGTAAGGACGATCTGATAGGTATCCTGACTGCCCTTTTCATGTATCATGGCGGCAATCTTTTCGCGCACAGAAAATGTCGTATCCTCCTCAGTCACGGCTACCTCCTCCTTGCGATACTGCCTCCGGGCTTTCTCAACAAAGATAAGCTTCACCTTTTTGCGCTGCACTTCCCCGATCAGGTAGCCATGCGGTCCGACATCCTCGCGGTCAATTGGCTCCAGGGCTCCCGCGTACATGGCAAGATTCCGGATAAATACCTGGGGTTTGTGGATATGCCCGAGCGCTATGTAGTCAAATCCCGCCGCAGAAAGCTTCTCACGGCTGATCGGAATATGCCGCGCATCGCCTCCATGCGCAAGGAGAATCTTAAAATAATCGTTTTTTTCCACTACAATATTGTCATAAAGCGGCATTGGAAGCTCCTGCTCATAGTAACTGAATCCATAAATCTCCGTTTTCAGATCCGGAAGCCGCACACGCTCGCATTCCTTCGCAAACATGCAAACCACGTTCTCATTCCATGGATAATCGCGGTACGGTGATCCGGGCGTCAGGCAGTCATGATTGCCTGCCATCAGTACCACGACCGTATTATCCAGAGTAGAAAACAGATAATTAACTTCCTTCAGTTCCCGTGGTTCCGGCTGACGATGAAACAGATCTCCCGCGATCAGCAGTAAATCCACTTTCTTTTCCTTCGCGTCGGCAATACACTGGCGAAAGGTTTCCCACAGCTCCCGCCCCCGATCCTTTGACCAGACATAACCGTGATCCGGCGCCGCTCCCAGATGCACATCCGCAAGATGCATAAAACGCATACGATACTCCCCCTTGATCTTTTTACAAATGCACGCACAGCTAAAACATTGGTGCATGAAATTTCTTTAAATTTTTTTATAGTATACCATAGTTTTTTACCTGAGCTATGTTATAATTCCTGTAACTTTTTTACAATCATATCACAGGAGGAAAAAAGAAATGAGCAAAATGGTAGACGAATTCAAAGCCTTCATTATGCGCGGCAATGTCATCGACATGGCCGTCGGCGTAATCATAGGCGCGGCATTCAGCAACATTGTCAATTCCCTGGTCAATGACATCGTGATGCCGTTGGTCACCCTGGTAACCGGGCGTATCAATTTCACTGATCTGATGATTCCACTCGATGGAAACAGCTATTCCACACTGGCTGCCGCTCAGGAAGCAGGTGCCTCCGTCATCGCTTATGGCAATTTCATCCAGATGATCGTAGAGTTTTACTGACCGCGCTGGTGATCTTCTTCGTAATCAAAGGCATCAACAAGCTCCACAAGCCTGCTCCCGAGCCCGAAGTCACGACCAAGATCTGTCCGTACTGCAAATCAGAAGTACATAAAGATGCTACCAAATGCCCGAACTGTACATCGGCACTGTAAGCTGCTGATGCCGGCTCAGGTTTTATACGTTCCATTTTAAAAATACTGATTGATGGACTCTGATCGAAAGACACTGATTGAAAGACTCTCAAGTAAAGATCCCGATTTTTACAAACTCGCCCGGCAAAGCGTCATCAAAGACGTACCGCCGGGCGTTTTTCTTTTCCAAATGTGAAGAACTTTAACAGCACATGATCGGAACTCCCATGCGCATACCGCCGCCTCCTCCGCAGCAGCAGCTGCAGACCAGCCAGGCCATGCACAGTCTCGTACAATAATTGCCGGCGTGAGACATCGGACTCCCATACTCCTCGCCCATCGACTGATACCAGCGTCCGCCGCCCTCCATCTCAGAGAGAAGCTGCCGGTACTGCAGATTGTTTGGCTCCATCTGCACGGCCTTCTGCGCGTGGTCAAGAGCCAGAACATTATTGCCGCGGCCGGAATTTGCCAGAGCGCTCAGGTAATACCAGCGGGCAGTGCGGTTGGAAATCCCATTCAGGACATTGATCGCCTCATCGTAATGATTGCTGCGGATGTAATTTTCCGCCGCTCTCAGATGCGGATCTTCATTCGCTGAGGAAGAAGAACCAGAACTGCCGGATGAGCCGCCGTTATAATTGCCGTAACCGCCGAACCCTCCAAATCCGCCAAATCCGCCATAGCCTCCTCTGCCATAGCTGCCGGACGAAGAGGAGGACGACGAAGAGGACGATGACCTGCCGCCGCTCTGCTTCGCCTCATAGCTGCCCTCACCATGCTCTTTATCATACATAATCTGCTGATAGGCCTGCTGCACTTCCTTGAATTTCTCCTCGGCCTGTGCTTTATTCGGGTTGTTAATATTCGCGTCCGGATGATATTGCCGGCTCAGTCTCCGATAAGCTTTTTTAATTTCTTCTTCGGAAGCCCCCCTCGATACACCCAAAATCTCATATGGATCTTTCATATTCTCCTCCAACGCCGTATTTCTCTTTCGAAACCGCCGTATATCCTGTCATGAATCATGGCCGCCGCCCTTTTGCCTCCCGGCTTTCTCCTGCAGTGCCGAGTACTTGCACCAGACACCGGAATACAGGATATTGCGGATAATCGGCACGTATTCCAGAACCGGCAGACGCTCAAACGCGCGCGAAGCCTCCGTCATCATGCCGGTCAGGACTTTCTGAATTTCTGTCTTCGCAGGCTCCTGCCAGATGGCCTCCGTCAGATTCGTACCCGAATCCGGAGCCGTATTGCCGGAGGCGGCACTGCCGGATTCACCATTTCCAGAAATATCCCCGGATGTCAAAAGGACCGAAAACAGATTATAATTCCCTTTTTTATAGTCTTTACCGATGTCTTCCAGGGCATCCATCAGATAAATAAATTTTCCCAGATAAAAGCCAATCTGCCTCAGATCGTCCTGCCAGATATCTTCTTTCCAGACAAACAGCTCCGCCAGAAAATTTCCCGTCAGTCCCGCCACATAGTCCAGATCCGCAGCGCGGTCAGACACGCAGCCGACTCCCTTTTGCTGATCACTCCACGCTTTTTCCACCTCGTGCAGCAGATGAATATTCTCCTCAACTGCCTTTGACTGCCTCGGATAACTGTCCGCAATTTTTTTATAGGAAGATTTCAGCAATGCCGAAAGGGTCTTCCCGGACAATTTATGCTCATCCTCCCAGTCATCCCTAGCCTTCTGATAAGCCAGCAGTACGCACATATCCGCCGCATAGCTGACTGCGTCATTCTGAGCCATCGCGTGCCTGTGTACCGGATGAGGCAGACATCGTTTCTCTTCAAACAGGGTCTCCGGCTCATAAAGGCCGGTCAGCAGGATTGCGAGAAAGGTCGTGTCGTAGTTCAACACCATCTGCGCCCTCCTGCCGTAGCGATGGTGCAGCTCCTGGCATAACCCGCAGTAGAAGCTGCGGTAGGTCGTGTACTCTCTCAGCTTCAGCTCCTGCTCATTAATATAAATATAACCAAACATCCTTTTTTAGCTTCTCTTCTGAAATTCCTTGCGGCATTTCGGGCAGGTGATGCAGATTTTCCCTTTTCCACGCGGAATGCGGATCTTCTGTCCGCAGGAAGGACACTTATAAATATGGTAATCCTTCGACTGCTTTGCACGCCGTTCTGCTTTGCCAAAGCGCCCCCGAATGCTCTGGACAAAATTCATATATTTTTCATTCTCCGCGCTGCGCTGCACATAATTTCTCGAAAACATCCGGAAATAGCTCCAGACCAGCAGGGCAAGCGCCAGAATATAAACAATCGGCTGGCTCGTAAAAATATTAATGATCAGCAGTACCAGGCAGACAGCCAGTGAAAATTTAGACAGATCGTCTGTGCCATACCTTCCGGACATAAAGTTTGAGAAAAAATCCGATAGTTTCCTTTTCATAAAATAATGCGCCTCTCATTTCTTTGTAATCATATACTGTGATTCGGGCAGCAAAAAGTCTGGCAGTGAAATACAGTGGTTCTATTTCCGACCTTTTGTCCCTTGTACCATAATATTGTAGAAACTTTACGCCTAATTCCAGGGAATGTCAACGGATAGCCTTTTAATTTCACAGAAATTTTATACATCATCTGAGGCACTTATGAGCCGCGAACGGTCAGAAATTCCGGCATCAGTTCTGTGGCTGCTCCGAATCAGGAGCCTCCGAAAAATACATACGTGCGGCAAAAACTCCGCCTTCCAGGGAAAGCTCAAAACGGCCGTCCAGCAGCTCCGTCAGGTTCTGCGCGATGGAAAGTCCCAGTCCGCTGCCTTCCGTGCTGCGGCTTAAATCCCCCCGGACAAAACGCCCGGTCAGCTCGTCCACCTCCACGTTAATTGGATCGCGGGATACATTCTGGATCTCAATCATAATTTCCTGCTCCATCACGAAAGATCCCCGGACGGACGCAGCTCTTCCGGAGCGGTTCCAGTCATGAACACTCGCTGCTTTGCTCCGGAATAAATCCTGCCGAGAGCCATCTGCTGCACTTCCGGAGTGTTCCGGTCCAGGATCATCTGCTGCGCCTTCCCGCTTTAAAATCACCTTCACCTCGGTATCTTCTTTCGCGTATTTACAGACATTTCCCAGCAGATTTTCCAGGATACGCCAGAGCTGCCGTCCGTCCGTCATGATAAAGAGCGGCTTTTTTTCCAGCTGCCACGCAATCGTCAGGCCATGTTCTTCCAGGCGTTCCTCAAACTCCCCGCAGGCCTGCATCAGCATACTCTGCACCTGCAGCCGTACGATCTCCAGCTCAATATTGCCGGAGCTGATTTTACTTGCTTCCACCAGATCCTCCGTCAGCTGTTTCAGCCGCTGGGACTTCTGGTCAAGCACCTCAATATAACCCCGCGCCCGCTCTGTCAGGAGCGTTTCCTTTTTCAGCAGATCGACATAATTCACAATCGAGGTAAGCGGAGTCTTCAGATCGTGCGAAACATTTGTAATCAGTTCCGCTTTCAGCCTTTCATTTTTCACAATGGCTTCCAGCGCGCCGCAGAGACTCTCTCCCATCTCATTGACCGCTTCCGCCATTTTCCGGGAATCTCCCTGCAAAGCCTCGCTGTCAATCCGGTATTTCAAATCGCCCTGGGATATCTGGTGAATGCCCTCATAAATGCTCTGTTTTCCTGCCATATCACGCATCAGATACAACAGCACGGCGATGTCCAGCAAAACCACCAGCACCAGTCCGCTGCGTCCGAACAGCAGCAGGAACACAAAATTCAGGACAAAAAAGCCAATATAAAACACAATCAGCTGACCGGACGCGGCCCGCGAAGAATTCACCTGCCTCCAGGTCACGAGCAGCGTACGCGTGACGGAATTGGACCAGAGTGTCTTTGCCCGGAAGCGCCGGATAAATGCCAGTACTGCCGACAAAAACACCAGATAAGCGATGGCCGCCACAAAGGCTGCTTTCAGCTTTTCTTCCCCTGGCAGTACCTGAACCACGCGCTGCCATTCGGCCACGATCAACATAAAGATAATCAGAGCAATCAGATAAATTCCCGCAGCCAGCTCGGTCGGAATGGAATCAATCCGCAAAAGCCGAGGTCCGGTGTCTCCCTCTTTTCTGCCCGCCGCCAGACCTGAACATGCAAAGCAAAACAATAAAATCACAAGACAAAAGCCGGCGCCGGCACACGCTCTCCAGACAATAGTTTCCCGCTGCGCGTAATAGTCAGACCAGGTCTGCAGCTCATCACTCACCGGATAGGAGGTGTCCACTGCCAGATAAACCTTTTCATTTGTACCGACAAAACGCTCCTGCAAAAACCATTCTGACGCCTCGGTATTCAACACCCTTTCCGGATTTGTTACCATGATGTTAAAGCTGCGCTCACCTTCATAAAGACTGGTAAACGCTTCTTCTTTTTCCGCCATAGCAACTGCCTCTTCATAAGAATCCGCGCCGATATTTGTATAAACCTCACCGTTAGACGTGTTCTCTATATAATAAAGCAGGTTGGACGGTGCCTCTGCCGACCAGCTCTCATCCTGTGCGGTGGTGTATTCCACATAGTGCGCGTAGATATCCGCGCAGGCTTCATCCAGCAGAGTATACATCTCCTCGACATACCCAGCCGGATCTGAATACCAGCGCGAACATTCCGCAAGCGTAATCCCGGTCACCGGCGTGATGGTCTCCAGCGTATCGGACTGCTCGTCAAGGATCTCTCCCGCATCCCGCGTGTCATCATCTGCCGCAGCGGCAATCGCGTCATGAAGCGCCTGCCATCCTCCATTTTCATAAAAATCCAGCAGATTTCCCAAAAGGTAGGTGGTATTCATGTCCTGGACCGCATTGCCCACTGTGTCATAGGACTGGATATCGATCTGTTTTTCCAGATCCAATTCTCCGTCCGTCTCGAGAAGACGCGCGTTATCCTGACCTTTTATTTTATTAGAAAGCACAGAATCCACCTGGCGGAAAAACAGATCCGACTGTTCATAGCTTCTGGAAAACTCACTCAGGCTGAACGAATCCTCCATCCAGAAGCTGATGGTCGCCAGGCAGTAAAAAAGGAAGCCAGCCGCGGCTGCCCCGAGAAGAATCAGAAGCACCCGGACCGGCTTTTTGTAAATCAGTTTTTTCACTGGATATTCTCCACTTTGTAGCCAATCCCCCAGATCACCTTGAGGTACTTCGGGTTCTTCGGATCAATCTCAATCTTCTCCCGAATATGACGGATGTGCACAGTAACTGTATTGTCCGCGCCAAACGCTTCTTCCTTCCAGATCTCTTCGTAGATCTGATCAATGGAAAAGACCTTGCCCTTGTTTTTCACCAGAAACAGCAAAATGTTGTACTCAATCCTGGTCAGCTTCACCATCTCGCCGTCCACCGTGACTTCCTTGCGGTCATCGTTAATCACCAGAGTGCCGGTGGAATAAACATGCTCGGAAGCCACCGCCTCAGAGGCAGCCCCGAAATTCGTATAGCGCCGGATCTGTGACTTTACCCGTGCGATCAGCTCCAGAGGGTTAAACGGCTTCGCGATGTAGTCGTCTGCCCCCAGATTCAGTCCGAGGACCTTGTCCGTATCCTGCGTTTTGGCTGAGAGGATGATAATCGGGATGCTGTACTCCTCGCGAATCTTCATGATCGCATGGATACCATCCATCTTCGGCATCATCAGGTCGAGGAGCAGCAGGTGAATCTCCTGCTGTCTCAGAATGGCAAGCGCCTGCTCGCCGTCATAGGCCTTAATCACGCGGAATCCTTCCTGGGTCAGATAAATCTCAATCGCGTCCACGATCTCTTTCTCGTCGTCACATACCAGAATGTTGTACATAACCGCCCTCTCTTCCTCAATTTCTGTACCCGCCCGAAAAATTCCGATACCGTCCGGGAACAGAACAGTTAGTTTTATGTTAGCAGAAAGCTGTTAAAAGAATGCCAATAAAATATTAAGGTTTTTCTAAAGTTTAGCGGGGCAGCAATTTTTAAGTCTGCCGCGCATAAGCTGTTTACAGACGCTTTCTTCTGTCTGGCCGTTTACCGGGCCTGGATGACATGCATCATATTCGTCATCGCGCCCTTGCCTTTTACAACATTGGTCGCCGGATCTCCCGCCGTAAGTGCGACCATGTCCCCGGGCTTCACATATCCATCTCTCTTTACAATATACATTGCATGGGAAATGATATGCTCAGTCGTATCCTCCGCATAGCCCTGCAGAGGCGTCACGCCCCAGTAAATCTGCATTTTCCGCAGCGCCCAGTCGTTCGGCGAGATCGCATAGATCGGAATCGGCGCACGGAAATTGGACATCAGCCGGGCCGTCTGACCGGACATCGTCGGTATCACGATGCAGTCCGCCTGAACATTGACTGCCGTCTGGATCGCGGCCAGTCCGACCGCACTCGATACATTGGCGTCTCCACGTAGTCCATGGAACTCTTTGCTGCGGAACTCATCCTGATTATACCCTTCGGTTGTCTCCGCGATCTGGCTCATCATTTTCAGTGCTTCCAGCGGATATTTACCTGCCGCAGTCTCTCCGGAAAGCATGATTGCATCCGCGCCCTCACGGATTGCGTTTGCCACGTCCGTCACCTCCGCACGGGTCGGGCGCGGGTTGCGGATCATCGAATCCAGCATCTGTGTCGCAATAATGACTGGCTTGTATTTTCTATTGCATTTCTCCACAATCGTCCGCTGCACATGCGGCACCTCATAAGCGGGAATTTCCACGCCCATATCGCCGCGGGCCACCATGATGCCGTCCGAAGCCTGGATGATTTTATCGATATTCTGAATACCCTCGGCGTTCTCGATCTTCGCGATCACGCTGACATGCTCCGCGCCGTGCTCTTTCAAAATCGACTTAATTTCTTTGATTGCTTCCGCATCGCGCACAAAGGAGGCTGCGATGAAATCAATTCCTTCTTCTATGCCGAACAGGATGTCTTCACGATCCTTCTCGGTAATACCCGGGAGATTGACCTTTACATTCGGAACATTCACGCCCTTTCTCTGGCCGAGGCTGCCGCCATTTTCAATGGTACAGACAATCTCCGTCCCCTGGATTTCCTTCACTTTAAGACCGATCAGGCCATCGTCAATCAGGATCCGGTCGCCCGGCTTTACATCCTGCGGCAGCTGCAGATAAGTCTGACTGACTCTCGTCTCATCTCCCTCAATCACCTCGGAAGTCAGCGTAAACTCCTCCCCGGCGCAAAGCGTCACCGGACCGCCGTTTTTCAGCAGACCAGTGCGGATCTCCGGACCCTTGGTATCCAAAAGAATCGCAATGGGCTTTTTGATCTCCGCGCGCACACTTTTGAGGCGGTCAAACCGCACCTTCTGCTCCTCGTGGGTACCATGAGAAAAATTGAACCGCGCGATATCCATGCCGCTAAGCGCCAGTTCTTTTAAAATCTCCCGGTCGTCTGACGCCGGTCCCATGGTACAGATAATTTTTGTCTTTTTCATGTTCTCCTCCTCCGATAAATCCTATCTCGCGTCAATCTGGTCTCCCGCCACCCGCAGCAGATCTTCGATCTCCGCCAGCGGCATCTCCAGATACGCGGACACCTCTTCTGCGGACACCTTGTGACCAAGGTCGCGCTCCAGATTGTGCACCGCCTCATTCAGATGGTTGATCCTGCTAAGCAGTCCGTCATCCATCTTTTGTCCGTCCTGACTGCTTTTTACGGCATCCTCCATCGCCTTGCGCGCCATGTTAATCATCCAGGCACGGCAGGCCGCCGCACTGTCAAACTCCCCCAGTGAATCCACAGCCAGCAGCAGTCCGAGATTTCCTTCCTGAATCAGATCCTCTCCAGGCATCGTTTCTTCGCCGTATTCTTCCGCCATCGAACAGATCAGCGGCAGGTAAATCCCGATCAGGCGTTCTCTCGCCTCGCCGTCTCCAGCTCTCGCGCGGTCGATCAGACGCATCTCTTCCGCGTCGTCCACAGGGGCAAGCTTTTCCAGTTCTTCCAGATAAAAGGACAGGCTCTGTCGGCCGTCAGGCCCCGTTTCGTCATCAGTCTGGATGGAAATTTCCGAATCATCCGGCTGACCGTCGGCACCCATTGCTCCATCTGGTTGACCAGAACCCTCTGCAGCGCCCATCACGCCATGTGGCTGACCGGAATTCTCTGCGCCGTTTGTCCCATCCGGCTGATCGGAGTGCTCTGCAGCACCCATCGTTCCACCTGACCCAGTCAGGCGTATGCCATCTCCCGCCTTTGACAGTTCCTCCCTGGATTCTACCACACGGATATTCTGTCCTTCAAGGTACTCATAAATTAATTGAAAATGCTCCTCTTCCAGCGGCATGCTTTTCAGAACCTCACGAATCTCCTCATGAGTCAGGATGCCGTCTCTTTCGTCCGCTGCCGTCTTCAGCTCTGTCAGCATTTCGCGAAAAATGATTCTGTTATCCATTGTTTCTCAACTCCTCCAGTGCCCGCAAAAGTACGGCGTCTGTTTCTGTGTCATCCGCAATTTCTTCATCAACGTCCCCTATATCGCCATCATCACTCAAAGGCGATGCGTCCTCATCTGCAGAATCGCCGTCACTCTCCACAAATACATCATCGTTTTCTGCAGAGTCATCATCACTCTCCGCAGGTTCATCTTCCGCAGCCTTGTTTTCCTTATCAT
This sequence comes from Clostridiales bacterium, assembly GCA_020859995.1. GTDB lineage: Bacteria > Bacillota > Clostridia > Lachnospirales > Lachnospiraceae > Choladousia. The sequence continues at coordinate 30,522 of JAJBVE010000057.1, read as the reverse complement.
CTTCATCCACAATGATATCCGGCGTGATCCCGTTTCCGTCAATTTCCTGACCGTTCGGCGTATAATAATTTTCCACTGTCATCTTAAACGCGGAGCCGTCTGAGAGCGAATAGGTCTTCTGTACGACGCCCTTTCCGTAGGTCTGTGTGCCGATGACCGGTCCAATCCCATAATCCTGGATCGCGCCCGCGAAAATCTCCGAAGCGCTCGCGCTGCCTCCATTTACCAGCACCGCCACCTGGCAGGTCACACTCTGCTCATCATCTGCCGTGTATTCCTCCCGGTTCCCATTTTTATCTTCCGTATAGACCATGAGGGCGTCTTCCGGCAAAATCTCATCCAGAATATCGCAGACCGCCGAGAGCAGACCGCCCGGATTGTCACGCAGATCCACGATCAGATTCTCCATGCCCTGGCTGTTCAGATCCGCCACAGCGTCCCGGAACTGTTCCACCGCGCTCGCGGTAAACTCCGTCAGCTTCAGATAAGCGATCCCATCCTCTAACATCTCATAGGTCACATAAGTCGGTATCACATCCGCGCAGGTAATCGTCAGCTCCAGCTCCGTCTCCTCGGAAGGCCGGTACACGATCATCGTAAAAGTCTCCTTCGACTTAATCAGTGTCACCAGTTCATTCAAAGTCATCTCAGAGGCTGCCTCGCCGTCCACCGCCCGCACCAGATCATCCGGCTGCAGGCCGCCTTCTTCTGCCGGGCCGCCTTCGTATACTTCGCCGACATAAAACTCACCGGTCTCCGTATCTGTGCCGATCGTCGCGCCGATCCCATAGTACTCGCCATTCGTTGAATCCATCACGGACGACAGTTCTTCGGCCGTATAATAATTTGCATATGCGTCATCCAGCCCTGCAGCGATTCCTTTAAACAGGTACGACTCCAGATACTCACCGTCCACCTCATTCAGATAATATGCCTCGATCAGCTCCTGCACCTCGGAGAGCTTCGAAATGGTGCTGCTTTGCGTCAGCACCTCCGCTCCCGGGTTGCCCTTCCCAGTCAGCTTTCGGATCACGCCCGGCGCGTACGCCGCCGCAACCACTACCGCAATTCCCAGCACAAAGCCGAGCATCATGCCGTTGAGGAAACGTCTGCCGGCGCGCTTTTCGAGAGCGGCGATGAGCTGCTGATCCTCGGCGGTTTCATACTCCTGCTCCATAGCCGGATAAGAATCCCGATCCGGCCCGGAGTCACTGAAGGTTTCTGTTTCTACTCCTTCAGAATCCGGCAGTTCCTTTACCAGGTCAGAACTGTCTTTTTCACCATCTGTCCTATCGTTCTCTCTGCTCAGACCGCCCGGTAAATCTTCTTCCTTCTCCCTGTTCTCCTCCTCTGGACAATAACCCATAATACAATTCCCCTTTAACGCCTTTTTCTTTTGATAAGATAACACAATTGCCATATTCTTGCAAGCCGTGCAAAAAGTCCCGCTCGAATGCCCCCAAATATGCGTTACTCATTCTCTCTGCGCTCCGCAGCGGAGTGCACAGCGTGGGTATGACATGCAGCCAAAATACTCTACTCGCCCGCAAATAAATTCTCCAAAGTCAGCAGCCTTGTTCCTTCCCTGGCTGCCCTCTCCTGTACAGGAAGCGTATACCCACTTTTGCTGATAAACAGAAAATGTTTTTTCATGCTCTCCGGGAACGCCTTTGCCGCCGTCAGCAAATCCTCATATTCTTCCATAGGCATGGGACGGCTGGTAAACTTGCATTCGCAGAAAATTCCCTCCGTCTTTTTCTTATTCAGAGCCAGAATATCCACATCATCCTGCGCTCTGATGGCAGGATTATTTCCCCACCATTTCCCGATAAAAGCCGGGACAAAAGGAAGCTTCCTTTCTCTGGCCTGACGGAGCAGATACTGCCTGCAGATCTCCTCAAACGCCAATCCCATAAAATCCGGAAGTTCTTCCATAATTTCAGCCGCTGCGTCAGCCGTTCCCAGCAACTCATAATAACTCTTATTTGAAAAAATATAGTGATACCAGAATCGATAAAACGGATCCGCCAAAGCATAAATTGTTTTTTTGCTCCCTTCCGGCTCTCCGCACGGCACCCGTTTTTCTAAAAGCCGGATTGCGAGCAGTGTAGAAATATATTTACTGCACTTGCTCTTGTCCTCATGAATCGCGTCCGCAATCTCAGTCACCTTATTACACCCTCCGGCGACTACTTCCAGAATACTGTTGTATACTCCCGGTTCGCGCAGCTCCATCCGCAGCAGCATCATCGGCTCATCATATAAAAACGCGCCGTTTCGCACGACCTCCCTTTCCAGATTTTCCTGTATGGAACATTCCGGCGAAAACGCGTTCAGATATCGCGGAATTCCTCCCAGTATGCCATAAGCGATCAGCTGCTCCTCATGCGAGTATTTCGGAAAAAAGAGGGCTGCATCCAGGTAATCAAAAGGCAGAACCTCCAGCGCAGCCGTCGTCCTTCCATAAAGAGGGCTTTCGTATCCCATGGTTTCATTTACCATAAAGCTTACGCTGGAGCCGCATAGAATAAGCAGCAAATTCAAATCCTTCCAGTGATGATCAATCTCGTGCTGGAGCATACTTTTAATAGAAGGATTCGGCCCGGCCATAAATGGAAATTCATCAACCACCAGAATCGTTTTTCTCCCGGACGCCCTTCTGGAAATGTAGGAAAAAGCGTCTTCCCATGACCGAAAAGGAGAAAGAATCTGTCCGTCGAAATATCTCTGAATGGCCCTGGAAAAGTCCTGCAGATTCAGACTGTCATTTTTTTCCTGCGCGGAATAAAAAAGGACCTCATGCCTGGCGGCAAATTCCTGAAGGATCGTCGTTTTCCCTACCCGGCGTCTCCCATACATTACCAGAAATTCAAAATGGTCACTCTCATAGAGCCGCTCCAGCTGTTCTAATTCGTTTTCTCTGCCGATCATATCTATATCCCTCCGCAAAGCAAGATTACTCGTAACCGGGAAGCCACTGAACAGTTACGAATCATTCTGTCATTTCCTGTAATACTTGCTGTGATCTTCCCGTCGGTCTCTCTGTAAAATTGTATACTTACGAGTAATATACTCCAGAGTTACCAAATTTGCAAATGCTATTTCAAAAAAATCGGATAGGGGACTAAAATATCCCATATCCGATTCTTTTGTTCTTCATTTCTTGTTCATAACTGTTCAATACGTTCACAGTTACTCTTATTCTTTTATTCGCTAATATCTATTGCTTCACACTCAGTCTCACCAGCGCCCGTTGCAGCTTCGCAGTAGCGTTGGCATATTCCTGATCGGTCAGACCCTGCCTTGCGAGACGCTCCTCGGCACGTTTTTTCGCGGCCTCGGCGCGGTTCTTGTCGATGTCTTCCTTCCACTCCCAGGTGGTAGCGAGGACACGGCAGGTACCATTCATGACGGAGAGCATCCCGCCGATGCAGGCAGCATACCGCGTGGTACCGTCCTCTAATACGACGTGCGCTTCGCCCATGCCGATCGCCGTACAGTAGTTGCAGTGACCCGCGAGGATCGCCAGGTCACCGGTGATCGTCCTGCACACGATGCGCTCGGCATTACCCTCAAAGAGCAGGCCGTCCGGCGTTCCGATTCTTAAGGGAAAACTACTCATAAGACGTCTGTCTCCTTTCCTTCACATACTGTGCCGCTGTTTATCCAGTACAATTCCCGCGTTCCGCAAAAGTCATATACGGACACGGCCATATTCCACACTTCGCTATAATATCCTGGATTGGCGGCCCGGATACAGTATCCTACAGGTTTTTCGCCTTCTCAAATACGTCGTCGATGGTGCCCGCGAAAAGGAAGCAGCTCTCTGGGATCTCGTCGCACTCGCCGTTCAGGATCATGCGGAATCCGCGCAGGGTCTCTTTGAGCGGTACATACTGGCCGGGCAGGCCGGTGAACTGCTCCGCCACAGAGAAGCTCTGGGAGAGGAAACGCTGTACCTTACGGGCACGGTTGACCGTCATCTTATCTTCCTCGGACAGCTCGTCCATACCCATGATAGCGATGATGTCCTGAAGCTCTTTGTAGCGCTGCAGCACCATCTGCACATTCTTCGCGATCTCGTAATGCTCGGTGCCTACAACCTCCGGGGAGAGGATCCGGCTCGTGGAATCCAGCGGATCCACCGCCGGGTAAATGCCCTGGCTGGCGATATCACGGGAAAGCACGGTGGTCGCGTCCAGATGGGTGAAGGTCGTCGCCGGAGCCGGGTCAGTCAGGTCATCCGCAGGTACATAGACTGCCTGCACGGAAGTGATGGACCCCTTTCTCGTCGATGTGATGCGCTCCTGCAGCTCGCCCATCTCGGTCGCCAGCGTCGGCTGGTAGCCTACTGCGGACGGCATACGGCCAAGCAGTGCAGATACCTCTGAGCCTGCCTGGGTAAAACGGAAAATATTGTCAATGAAAAGCAGCACGTCCTGGTTCTTGACATCACGGAAATATTCCGCGATGGTCAGGCCGGAAAGGCCGACACGCATACGTGCTCCGGGCGGCTCATTCATCTGCCCGTAGACCAGGGCTGTCTTGTTGATAACGCCGCTCTCTTTCATTTCATTATAAAGATCGTTGCCCTCACGGGTACGCTCGCCGACACCGGTAAATACAGACAATCCGCCGTGAGCCGTCGCCACATTGTGGATCAGCTCCATGATCAGGACGGTCTTGCCCACGCCAGCGCCGCCGAACAGACCGATCTTACCGCCTTTTGCGTACGGGCAGATCAGGTCGACGACCTTGATCCCTGTTTCAAGAATCTCCGTCGCCGGGGTCTGCTCCTCATAAGAGGGAGCCGGACGATGGATCGACCAGCGCTCCTTCGTCTCGACCGGCGGCTGCTCATCCACCGGCTCGCCCAGCAGATTCAGTACACGGCCCAGGCATTCTTCACCTACCGGCACGGAGATCGGTGCGCCGGTATCCAGCGCCTTCGTCCCGCGCACCAGGCCGTCCGTCGAGCTCATTGCGATGCAGCGCACAGTATTGTCTCCGGTCTCCTGCGCTACCTCAGCAATCAGCTTTTTGCCATTATTATCAATCTCAATCGCGTTCAGCAGTGCAGGCAGCTCGCCCTGTGCAAACCGGATATCCAGAACCGGACCGATTACCTGCACCACCTCGCCAATATGCTTGTCACTCATTTTATTCCTCCTGAAACATGTCATCAGCCCGCCAGGACTGATGACGCAGGCCGCGCCCATTGCCGTCAGGCAATCTCCATTGCGCGGCTCTCCTTAGAGCCTGTCTGCGATCCGATGAGCAGCTCACAGACACAGGCCGCTCTATTACCGCCAGGCCATTCTCATTGCGCGAATCCCACATCTGTACAAATCCGTGAAGCAAAGCACGGGCACAGACTGTGCAATTGGATTTACGCTCTAGCTGTCATCCGACGCCCTCCGCGCCCGCGACAATCTCGGTAATCTCCGTTGTGATGCTGCTCTGACGCGCACGGTTGTAGCTCAGATTCAGCTTCTCGATCATTTCTTCCGCGTTGCTCGTCGCCGCTTCCATCGCGTTCCGCCGCGCCGCCAGCTCACTGGCGAGCGCATCACAGACTCCTCCGTAGATAAATCCGCCCAGATACTCCGGAACAATCGCGTCAAAAACCTCTGAGCTGTCCGGCTCATATAAAATCAAATCACGGACAGATTTCTTTCGCTCTCCGACAGAATCCATCCCCTGGCTGGCTCCATCCTTTGGCTCTGCGTCCGCGCCGGTTTCCATCGGTCTTTCCAGATCCGTAAGCGGGAGCATCGGATAAATCTCAGGACGCTGCGACAGCATGGACACAAACTCCGTATAGCAAAGCTCTATATGTCCGAACCGGCCTTCCCGGTACTGCCGGCACAAAAGCCGGGCAATCTCAAAACAGTCCGCCACGGAAATATCTGCAACTGTCACGAAATCCTCTGTCAGAATTTCCACGTGCCTGCGCTGAAAATATTCTACCGCCTTTTTTCCGATCGGAAGCACCACATAATTGCTCTCAGGAGCGGTCGTCTCTGTACTGTCTGCCGACTGTGCAGCTGCTTCCAGCTTCTTAAAAATATTGGAATTGTATCCGCCCGCAAGTCCTCTGTCTCCCGCAATCACGACATAACAGCACCTCTCATTGGCAGAAGGCTTCGCGTACACGGAAGAAAAATCCGTATTTCCCTCCGCAATATCGACGAGCGTCTGATGAAGCTCCCGAAAATAAGGACGGCACTGATCGGAACGTTCCTTTGCCCTGCGCAGCTTGGAGGATGCCACAAGCTCCATTGCTTTGGTAATCTGCATCGTGCTTTCAACACTTTTGATCCGCAGCTTTACCGCTTTCATGTTTGCAGCCATTCTTTTCCTCCCTCTCTATCTGTTATTTCCCTGGTTTTGTGGCAAGGAACTGATCCGTATAATCCTGCAGTGCCTGCTTCAGGTTTTCTTCCATATCCGGCTCCATCTTGCCCGTCTCACGAATCGCCTGCATGGCTGCAGCTCCCTGCGCGTTTCCATCCAGGAACGGATACAGACCGGCCTCATATGCGCGGACATCTCCGGTCTCGACCTTCGTCAGGTATCCTTTTGTCACTGCGTAAATGATCGCCACCTGCTTTTCTACAGGAATCGGAGAATTCTGGTTTTGTTTGAGGATCTCCACAATACGCGCGCCCTGATCCAGACGGGACTTGGTATCTGCGTCCAGGTCGGAGCCGAACTGCGCAAAGCTCTGCAGCTCACGGTACTGAGAATAAATCAGCTTCAGCGTACCGGCTACCTTTTTCATGGCCTTGATCTGCGCATTGCCGCCGACTCGGGAGACCGAAATACCCGGGTTCACCGCCGGCATAACGCCGGAATGGAACAGCTCTGTCTCCAGGAAAATCTGCCCGTCAGTGATGGAAATCACATTTGTCGGAATGTAAGCGGAAACATCGCCCGCCTGCGTCTCAATAATCGGCAGCGCAGTCAGAGAACCGCCGCCATGGGCGTCGTCCATCTTTGCCGCACGCTCCAGCAGTCTGGAATGCAGATAGAACACGTCGCCAGGATATGCCTCACGGCCGGGCGGTCTGCGGATCAGCAGAGAGAGTGCACGGTATGCCACCGCATGCTTGCTCAAGTCATCATAAATGATCAGCACGTGTTTCCCCTGCTGCATAAAATATTCACCCATCGCACATCCCGAATAGGGTGCAATGTACTGCAGCGGGCTGGCCTCAGATGCGGTCGCCGCCACAATAATGGTGTAATCCATCGCTCCGTTTCTGGAAAGATTCTCCGCCAATGAGGCTACGGTCGAACGCTTCTGGCCAATTGCCACATAAATACAGATGACATCTTTCCCCTTCTGGTTGATAATCGTATCCGTCGCGATCGTCGTCTTACCGGTCTGACGGTCGCCGATGATCAGCTCACGCTGACCGCGCCCGATCGGAATCATGGAGTCAATCGCCTTGATACCGGTCTGCAGCGGCTCTGATACCGGCTGACGGTCACAGATGCCGGGAGCCTGATTTTCAATCGCGCGGTACTCTTTGGCCGTGATCGGGCCTGCGCCATCGATCGGCTGCCCAAGTGCGTTGACGACCCGTCCGATCATCGCCTCTCCTACCGGCACAGATACCACCTTGCCGGTACGTTTTACGGTCTGTCCCTCCTGGATCTTCTCGCCGGAACCAAACAGAACAATCGAGACACTGTTCTCCTCGAGGTTCTGCGCCATGCCGAAGCTGCCGTCCTCAAACTCCAGCAATTCTCCGGCCATACATTTTGCGAGACCGCTGGCCCGGGCAATCCCGTCGCCCACCAGCAAAACGGTGCCTGTCTCGTCCTGATGGATCGCGTTCTCGTAATATTTGATCTGGCTGCGGATGACCTTTGTAATTTCTTCAGGTTTTAATTGCATGGTCTTATCCATCCTTATTATTATAGTAAACGACGTAAGTCGTTTTACTTTGCGCCGGACGCAAGGCTGCGAAGCAGCCATTCCTCATGCGTCCGTGTGCATCCGTAGACTTCACTGATCATACATGTATTATATTTTACTTTTAATACACGGGCTCAAATATCCCGAACTGGAACGCAGACGTTCCCTCCTGAGCTTTGAACTTCTGTATGATCACATCACAACATCAGCTAACCTTCTGGAAATGCCATGGACGCGGCCCTGGACGGTACCGTCGAGCTGTTTCCCCTCGATCTCGACCCGCAGCCCCGCTACGACAGACGGGTCGATCTTCTGTGTCAGCACAATCGTCTTTCCACTCTGCTTTTCCAGCTTTTCCTTCAAAGCCGCCGCCTGTGTGTCGGTGAGCGCCACCGCGCTGGTAACCACAGCCTCGGCAATGTTATGGTCCACATTGTACCGCCGTGCAAACTCCTCACAGCACCCTGCGTATTCCCGCAGGATCCCTTTTTCACACAGCAGCTTCAAAAAGCTTACCAGATACCGCTCGGCCTGCTCTCCAAACGCAGTCTCAATCAGACCAATACGCTCATCCTTCGCAACCGAAGGCTCGCAGAGCAGCGCCAGATAATCCGGATTCTCCCGGAACAGATCCAGCACCGCCATCATCTGCTCACGGATCGTATCGGTAAGCGTCTCCTCGGCGGCAAGCTCATACAGGCTGCCGCCATATACTCTGGCAGTCTGTGTCATGCGCTCTCACCTACATTCGCTATAAATTCATCAATCAGCTTCGCGTGGTCATCCTCACTGATCTCACGCTCAATCACCTTGCCGGCGATCTCCACAGCCATGCTTCCGATCTCATCCTTGATCTCATTGACCGCTTTCCGCTTCTCCTGGGCGATATCACTTTCCGCTTTCGCCTTAATCGAAGCAGCCTGCTGCGAAGCCTCACGGAGAATTTCTTCACTCTGCACGGTCGCGGTCTTCTGCGCGGTGGTCAGGATGTCATTCGCCTTTGTCTTCGCTTCCAGCATGTTCTGTTCGTAATCCGCCTTCATGGCCAGCGCCTCTTCCTTTGCCTTTGTGGCTTCCTGGATTTCGGCGTCCGCAGCCGCTTTGCGCTTCTCAAGGATCGCGTTGATCGGCTTAAACAGAAAACGTTTGATCAGATACATCTGGATAAAAAGGTTGCAAATCTGCGCTACGAAAGTCCACGGTATGAGGCTGACTAAATTCTGTACTTCCATGTCAGATACCTCCTGTTCTCACTGGCTTTATTTACGATTTTCAGACAAGGAGATTCATGAACATATTCGGCGCTACGAAAATCAGCAGCAGACCGGTAACGAAACCGTAAATACCAGTGGTCTCAGCAATTGCGCAGCCCATCAGCATCGTCGAGGTCACGTCGCCTTTGCACTCCGGCTGACGACCGATCGCCTCAAGAGCCTTCGCCACCGCGTTGCCTTCACCAATACCAGGTCCGATACCGGCGATCAGAGCCAGACCAGCACCGATTGCGCAGCCTGCCAGTGCAATACCTTTTGCTAAAATTGTGAAATCCATCATGTAGTCCTCCTTTTTTTGTGACCCTTGACCAGCAGCCAGTAATTAACGCTCAGACAACTGTCAAAAGTCATTTTTTGTTTGGTTTTTTGTTTTAAGTTTATACTTCTTAGTTATTATTACCTTTTTTGATTCACTGTCAGCCACGCCAGCTGCTGCTTCCGATCTTCCGTCTGCCAGCCATCCGGGAATGACCGCTAACCATTGCTCACTGCCCATTGGCTGCCGCCCCCGTTAGCCCTCCGCCGCATTCGCGATGTAAAGGGTTGTCAACATGCAGAAAATATAAGCCTGCATGACGCCGGTAAACCAGTCAAAGTAAACAGAAAGAATGGCCGGTATTCCGACATCCAGTATCGGGATCTGAGCCAGTATATCGCCCACCAGACCCGGAATCAGTCCGAGCAGTGCGCTGCTCGCCACCGCCAGGGCCGCGTAAATCAGCGAATTGATCACGATGCCCGACAGAATATTGCCGAAATGACGGCAGGCCATACTGATCGGAGTCGCGATCTCCGACAGGATATTGAAAGGAGTCAGTATCGCAATCGGCTGCGTAAATCCTTTGAAATACCCGCCTATGCCGCCCGTCTTGATCTTCTGCCAGGTGATCATAACAAATACGACCACCGCCCAGGCAGCTTCCGTAGAAAGATCGGCTGTCGGGCTCCGAAGCCCTACCAGGCTGATCAGATTGGATACCAGACTGGTCGAAAACAGTGCTGCCACAAATGGGATCAGGTAGCGGAAGGCCTCACCCATATTGCCAATCACGAATTTGTTCGCCGTCTCCACGAGCATCTCCGCAACCGCCTGTCGTTTCGAAATATTCTCCACCTTCAGGTCATGGGTCAGCCAGATACATAATCCCGTGATCAGGATCATGACCAGCCAGCTCACCACAAGCGTCTCACTGATCTGCAGATCTCCCAGAACGGGAATATTCGTGTGGATGGTAAAAAAGACTCTGGCTCCTGAAATATCAACTTCCATAACGCTCTCCACCTCCTTACCGGCTGAAATTCATTCGACAGCTCCGAACAGTTTCATCTAAAATCTCCGATGAAGCAATCCCGGCTGTTCCTTTACATATAAGATATGAAAATCCGTGACTCAGCCGCGTTCACTGTGATTTTTTGAAAATCCCAGTCAGCTTAATACCAAAACTGGGGAGAAACAGAGGTACGATCCCTGCCACAAACTGAAAGCAGGGGGCGACAATCGCCGCAATCACCCAAAGCATCTGCAGAAGCAGCCTCTGCGAGTAGCTTGCGCGGACTTTCGTCCTGGCCGCATCCTCATCGGCGGCCGAAGCCGCGCTCTGAACCATCAGACCCATCAGAAAGAAATTAAGGACGGCAATCAGTCCGCCCGCCAATCCGCCTAAAATCACCGTATAGTCAAACGGAACGGAATCCGGCATTGCTGCATGAAGTACCGCAAATGATATCCACATGATCACAATCCCGGCGGCTGTCATAATCGCCACACGGCGCGTTTCTTTTTTTACAGCCGGCTGAACCTCGCCGATGAATTTGCCCATATCTGTCCGCCTCCTGTAAAATCTTCACGAGTGTTTATTAAATGACACTTTCCCTTTACCAGTTTTGTCCGTTTCATCCTTTTTTATCACAGACAGGTAAAACTTGTACGCAAAAGTCCCGCTGCCGCCCAGGCCAAAAAAGAACCCTGGTATATAAATCCACGCTCCCAGCCCCACTCGTGCCGTCAGCCACCAGCTGACCCCCAGGCAAAGCAACAAAGGCGTGATCAGAGAAAAGCTAAACTGTCCGAGAAGCGTAATATTTTTTAAGAAATCATTGTATTTTTTCATATCATCCGCCCTGCGTCCATCCTTTTTGGATATAACCGAAAAGTCATTTTATTGCCTGCGCATACACGAACCCGAAATCTTTTTTATTCTACCAATTTTTGGTGCTGTTCGCAAGCATATTCTGAATAAATAAAAAATTAACATTGTGCCGTATATTTTTGCGAAGGTGTGATCCTGTCCGGGAATTTAAAAGAGCAGCAAAATCCTTTTCTGAATTTTTGCTGCCCCGCATAAATCGTCATGTATCCTGTCAAAAATCACTCCTGCCCTTTTAGCTGGCAAAAAGTGCCGTTCCCGGTTCCTGCGTAATGTTACCTGAGCCAGCCTTTGTTTCCTCACATGTGGTCTTTTTGCAAATCCTCCACAATCTCTTCCTCCAGTTCCCTGCACGCCTTTAGAATATCCCGGATCTGCTCCGGTGTGATGCCGTCCAGATGAATGCCGCAGGTGCAGACCACCGCGCAGTCCATGCACGCCGCCACCGTCTCCGCCAGATGTCGGGCCACCTCCTCATCCTTGTGACCCGGACGATTCAGCACAGAGGTCGTCGTGCTGGTGCCATGTCCGGTAAGGCTCGGACGGGCAACTGACATGACTGCGCTCCCGACATGGCCGCCCCTGTCATCCCATACGCAGATTGTAAAATCTTTTCCCATCGGAATCACCTCACAGAGGATCGTAACTCCGCACACGCTTTTCCGATATCTGTATTTTATCGAATCCATTCGTTTTACTCCGTATTTCCCTTACATTCAGACAACCGCCTCAACCAACACTTTTTCGCCCAGAGAAATATCTTTTATACCAATCTGTTTTTTCTGATTAAAATTAAAACTGAGCATATACCCTTTTTTCAAATGAAAATAATCCAGATATTCCATAAGCTGGCTCTCTCCACGCTGATTGTAGGCATTTCCATGCCAGATTTTAAGCTCGATTACAAATTGCTCTCCCCGATAATCGATAATCAAGTCTGTACGTTTCTGATTTCTGGTCCTGGCTTCCACATAATAATTTCCTGTCCCATTTATGATCGGCTTCAGATACAGCAGAAAATATCGTCGTCCAACATCTTCCAGAAACTCATCATCCTGCTCTGCATAAAGATCATGAAAGCTCATGACAAACCGTTCCAGTACCAGCCGTACATTCAGATGTCCGCCCGTGATAAACTTATTCTTCTCCTGAGCACCGATCTTGTAAAATTGATTATTAATACTTTCCTCAGAGATAAACCAGTTATACAATACCGTTTCAAAAATCCGGTTTGAAATTTCCACAAATCCGTCCGAATTTTTTACAAACCCAAACATGGCCGCGATTTCTATAAATTCATTCAGACCATTATACTGTGACTGTTTTCCGGTAAAAAGCAAATCATACAGAACCGATTTCAGTGCCGGATACTCTCTTACCTTTCCAATCAGGGACTGATATAGCGTGTTTGTTTCGTTGAGAATCAGCTTTACCGCTTCCTGAAATCCCCCATTCGTCCATGCACTGCTTTTATCCGGATAGTTCTCAGAGCCCGCGATCTTTTCATCCATAAACTTGCAAAGACGGGAAACCAGATAGGGATACCCCGAAGTATAAGCATAAATCGAATCTGCCATTTTCCCAATATTCATGCCCGTATGATAATCCGCTTCGTATTCACCAAGCATTCCAGCAATCTCCGCCGAAGAGAAGCCCATTTCTATATTGAAATCAGCAGCTATGTTCCATGGACTATTCTGTTTGTGTTCTTCATCAGGGCGTATTTTTCTTTTGACATTGCGAACATCATAAAGTCCCGCCAGTATCACTGATTGAAAAGTCGGCGTTACGTCTCTGTCCAGATAGTAAGCTCTCAGCAATGCCAGAAAATCCAGAAACACCTGATTATTTGACGCTGTATCCACCTCATCTATCAAAAGAACGATCGGTTTGTCGGACAGTCCGCACCAATCACTGAAGCAGTCAAAAATCTCTGTCAAGCCAAAGGTGTCTTCCCTGTCCAGGCTCATCTGTCTCAGCCTATCGGCCGGTTCATCCGGTACTGCGCTTAATCGCTTCAGAACTTTATTTATTTCACGGGCCAATCCCCTCACAAAATTAGATTCGCTTGAAAAATCTTTCGTTGTCATTTTTTGAAAATCAAGGCTGATCACTACATACTCATCCTTCAAATACTCGGCCAGAGCACGCAATGTCGTCGTTTTTCCATACTGTCTCGCCCGATTAATAGAAAAATAATCGCCAGCGGCAATCATACTTTTTATCTGTACCAGTCTTGGTTCAAAATCTACCATATAATGCCTGGCCGGGCTACAGGCTCCGGTTACATTAAAAACTCTGCCCATCTGTCACACATCCTCTCATTTCGCAATCCCTGTCTCACAGAGAACGGCTTCAAACAACAAACCCATCATACAGTATCAAAAAATAAAACTCAAGCAGATTGTAAAATTCTCTCAAACCAGATTCATCTGCAGGGGATCGTAATTATGCACACAGTTTACCAATATTTATACTGTTTTTACAATCTCATATCATTGCAGCTCATCCGCCAGCTGCGCAAACTGCGCAAGCGTCAGGGTCTCTCCCCGCACGGTCTCACTTAACCCCGTCCTTCTTAAGGCCTCCTCGATCTGTTCCTTCGTAAAATCCAGCCCCGGCGCGTTTCTCAGGCCGTTCACAAGGGTCTTCCTGCGCTGACCGAAAGAGGCGTGTATGATCGAAAACAATAATTTTTCATCCTTTACCGCGACCGCCGGATTTTCGAGGCAAGTCAGACGGATGACTGCGCTGCCGACTCCGGGGCGGGGGATGAAGCAATTCGGCGGCACATTCGCGGCCAGATAGGGTTCCGCGTAATACTGAACGGCGAGGGAGAGCGCCCCGTAATCCTTCGTGCCAGGGGAAGCCTGCATCCGCAGTGCCACCTCTTTTTGCACCATCACCGTAATGCTCTCCAGCGGCACCCGGCTTTCCAGCAGTCCCATAACAATCGGCGTCGTAATATAATATGGAAGGTTTCCGATGACCTTAATCGGGCGGCCGCCGTTTTTTTCCTGCGCGAGCGCGGTGACATCCACCTTCAGAATGTCCTGGTTGAGCACCGTCACATTCTTGTAATCGCTCAACGTTTCCTCCAGGATCGGTATCAGATCCCGGTCGATCTCCACTGCTACCACCTCGCGCGCCGCCTCCGCCAGATACTGGGTCAGCGTCCCGATGCCGGGGCCGACCTCCAGGACAAAATCGTCCAGTGTGATCTGGGCCGCCGCGACGATTTTCTCCAGCACATGCGCATCGATCAGAAAATTCTGACCATATCGCTTCTGAAAATGAAAATTATTTTTCTGAATGACTTCGATTGTCTTTTGCGGGTTCGCAAGCTTTTCCATGTTCTCTCCTCTGTGGGCTGTGTCTGCGGGCTTTCCTGAGCCTCTTTTCTGTTTTCTGATAGATATGTCAGTCTGACTACGCTCTGGCATGCCAGTTTTTCAGATTAAAAATCCGGCATGCGGCTTGTCTCTTACTACTTTCCTGCATACGCTTCTTCACTAACTACCTTCCTGCATGCGCTTCTTCACTAACTACTTTCCAACATACCGGAACCGCTGCTAATGTCTTCCTCACGCGCCGCAAAGTTCAAAGAGGAATGTTTCCAGAAAAGCGGTATACTCTCCGCGCATTCTCCCAGGTGATCTTCTCCACTTCCTGCGGGGAAAGTCCTTTGATCCCGGCAATCGCTTCAATCACCAGCGGAAGATACAGAGAGGAATTCCGTTTTCCCCGGTGCGGCGCGGGCGCCAGATAGGGACAGTCGGTCTCGATTACAATGTGGTCCATCGGCACCTCGGCAACGACCTCCTTCATCACGCGCGCGTTTTTAAACGTAACTACGCCGCCGACGCCGATGTAGTAGCCCAGCTTTACGTATTCCCGCGCCATCTGCGCGGACGCGGAAAAGCAATGGATAATGCCGCCCGTTGTCCCGGCGTGCTCAGTCTTCATAATATCAAAAGTATCCTGCGCCGCGTCCCGGCTGTGAATGTTGACTGGAAGATCCACGTCCTTCGCCATCTGCAGCTGGCGCACAAACCACTGTTTCTGAGTATCGTGATTTTCCCGGTCCCAGTAATAATCCAGTCCGATCTCGCCGACCGTCACCGTCTTAGGACTGCGGCAAAGCTCGTACAGCCCGCGCAGCTTTTCCTCATCCAGAGAGCCGACCTCATCCGGATGCACGCCCACGCCCGCATAGATAAAAGGATACCGTGCGGCAAGCTGCTGGCTCCTCTCTACTCCCGCCAGGGAAGCACCCATATTTACAATCGCGCCAACTTTAGCCCCCGCCATCTGTGAGAGCAGTTCCTCCCGGTCTTCGTCAAAGGCTTCGTCATCATAATGCGCATGCGTATCAAAAATCATCTCAGAAATCCCCCTCTGATATTCTAATTTTCTCATCATACCGTTCCCTCGCCGACTTTGCAAGAGGCAGTCGTAATTTTGTGAAAAGAAAATCGCTTTTATAAAAAATCTTTCTATACCTTTATCTGATTCTGTGATAGAATATCTGTAACATTACTTTTCGTTTTACGCATACTTCGTTGAATACTCGCGGTAAGCCTGGCACTGTCTGTCAGACCGCGCTAAAACATGTTTCGCAAGTATGATTTTACAGCAGGGGGCAAAGGTATGACCGGCAGGAAAGAAAATCCGACCATCGGCGTTCTTGTCAGTGGAATTCTCGATGATTTTACCATACACATCTGCAACGGCATCATGGCTGAAGCACGTGTGCAGGGTGTTCATACACTGTTTTTTCCAGGCAAGTACATTGATCGAGATCTCACGGACAATCATGAACTGATGTACGAATATCAGTACAGCACTGTTTTTTCCTATGTAAAAAAAGGCTGTCTGGACGCCCTGATTATTGCGGCGGACTGCATCGGCTGTTTTTCCACGCCGGAGCGGATTCGTCAGCTTCTGCAGCAATTCGACGGTATTCCCAGCGTACTGATCGCCTCCCGGTTCGATGATTATACGAATGTCATTTACGATAATGAAACCGGTATCCGCGAAGGACTGGAATACCTGATCAAGGTCTGCAAATGTACGCGCATCGGCATGATCGGCGGGCACGCCAATAATACGGATGCCATGGAGAGGCTTGCGATTTTCCGGAAAGTACTTGAAGAAAATCAGATTGATTTCCCGGATCGCCGCTACACGGAAGGCGATCTTTCCCAGAACAGTCACGAGGTCTACCGCGCCTTTCTGGAGGTAAACCCGGATCTTGACGCTATCTTCTGCGTCAATGACGACACTGCGCTCGGCCTGTACCAGGAGCTGTACGCATGCGGCAAAATCCCCGGGAAGGACATCTCCATACTGGGCTTCGACGACTGTGCCGCCGCAGCCAAAGCCACGCCTGCTCTCTCATCCGTGCGGGCGGATCCGAACCAGCTCGGAGAGGCCGCGCTAAGGTCTGTGCTGGATCTGTATTATGCGGGCACAGCTGATGGCAGTTCCCATTTTCACGAAAATGCAGCGTTGGCGGACGGTTTCCGCGAGAATTCGGCATCATCCGTGCACACTCAGTCCCGCAAGACTGCCGCTAATATCGTTATCCCCACGCATTTTGTCCTGCGGGATTCCTTTGTGCACACGGACAGAGGAGTCAAAAGTCTCGGACAGATTCTGGATGGCCTGCCTGTCAGCTTCCATGATATCTTTTATCGCAATTATCACGCTGAGGAACATGTACGGCGAGCCAAAGTAAGAGAATCATACATGCGTCTGTTTCGTACGCTCACAGAACATTTCGCGCCGGGGAATGAGGCCGCAGGGCGTTTCTTTGAGGTAGAGCCAGAACCGTCCGCCCGCCAAAACACAGACGAAATCGCGTCCATCCTGGATGAATTTCTGAATGAAGATGTAGTGAATATTACAGACATTGACGGGCTGATGACCTTATTCGATGATTTCTATCATGCCCTTTACGAATTGCAAGCCGACGCGGAAGCACGCCTGCATCTGCGAAATGTATTTTCCATGATTTACCAGAGGATTATTCTGGCCATGAACCGGCACTCGGCCGCAGTCATGAAAAAGGAGCAGCAGGCCAATTATGATATGAAGCTTTTCGTGCAGAATATCCTGCAGTTTGAGCAGGGGACAGACGAGAGCTACTGCTATGCACTGCGCAATCTGGACTGGCTTCAGATCGAAAACGCCTGGCTCTACCTGCTCCCGGCCCCGATGGAACATGCCTTCCAGGAGCCATTTGCGGCATCCGATGGACTCGTACTGAAAACAGAGCGCATAAATGGGGACACCCGCGCTATTCCGCTGTTGCGGCAGCCGCAGACCCTGGAAGAAATGTACCGATACGTGAAACCGAATAAGCCGGGAGGGCACCCACAGGTCCTTCTGCCGCTGTTTTCCGGAAAAATGGTATATGGCGTCCTGATCTGCGACATGACGCGGGCACTATTTGTCAACGGCGAGTTTCTGGTCAATCAGCTTGGCTCCGCGATCAAAATGATCCTGCTTTTGCAGGCCAACGAAAAAATCCAGGCTCAGCTGGAGGCCAACCTGGAAACGCTTAAGGACCACAACATTGAGCTGGATGTGATTTCCAAATCCGACCCGCTCACCGGTCTCCTGAATGTCCGCGGCTTCTACGCACAGGCAGAGGAGCAGATAACAGCCCTGCAAAAAGCCGGGCGTCACCAGGTACTCCTCTACATCGACATGGACAACCTGAAACTGATCAACGATCAGTTCGGACACAGAGAAGGCGACAGTTCTCTGCGGCAGATTGGAAAAATTCTGCAGGAGCTGGTGCGCGGACGCGGGATCGCGGGGCGCATCGGGGGAGATGAATTTACCTGTCTTCTGGAGATGAGCGCCAAAGATGCTCAGGAAATCATCTCTGCCCTGTACAGCCAATTCGACCAGTATAACCAGACCAGCAGCAAGCCCTATCTTCTGAGCGTCTCCGCCGGAGTCTGTCCTATCCGGCCGGATGATACCATCACTCTGAAAGAAGCCCTGATGCTGGCAGACCAGAAGCTGTATGAGGCGAAAAAGCAACGGAAAAAAATGAAACCGGGAAAGAATGAGCAGTAAATAATTTCCGACTTGCCCGGCCGTGTGCATAAGACACAAAAACAGCCCTATTCAGATAAAGGCTGTTTTTGTGTCTTTATATTTTTGTATCAGAGAAACTACCCCTATATTGATTTTACCACCACAGGATATACACCAGCGTCAGCGTAAATCCGATGATCACGAGCAGCAGCCCGTAGGAGAGACTCCGGCTGATGACGGTGCTGCTCTCTCTCCAGACGTCATAGCGAAGCGCCATCTCGCGCCGGTAATCGACTGTGCCGGGATTTTTGCGTCTCCAGGTCCGGTTTGCCAGTGCCTGCACTGCGTTCAGCACGTTACCGATCGCTACAGTCAGGACATTGCCCCAGGCGCGTTCATGAGGCTTGGGCGAATCCTTGTAGATCGTTTTGCGCAGTCCGACTACGGAAAGATCCGTCAGGCTGTCCAGAATGCGCGCCAGCACATGTCCCACCGGAATCAGGATGGCAGCCAGAGTATCGGTCATCACGTCCAGCACATGACAGATCGCCCCGCATATGGAAGGCAGCACCTTTAAAAGGAGCGGCCGGTAGATCTTTTCCTCCAGATCCAGCCAGGACGGCCAGGCGTTGATATATTCTTTTTTCTTCATCAGCAGCTTCCGGATCACAAACAAATACACGACTACGCCGATGCCGATAGAGATCAGTCCGCCGGAGAGGTTTTTCCAGCTGAAATAGCTGACCGTCTCGCCGAATTCTTCCAGACCCATAAAAGCCTGGCCGATCCGGGCGGCCTTATCCATGATGGTATGCGGGAACAGGCCCCAGATCAGCAAAATCAGGGCGCTGCCGGAAAGGGCAAAGGTGCTTGCCGGATTCATGTAGTTTTTCTGATCGTCGTACTTCTTCTGCAGGCCGCCGTCCGCATTCTTTTCTGCAAAGATCGCCATAAACAGCTTGGTCATATACGCTACGGTCATACCGCCGGAGAGCAGGAACAGATATTCGAGTGCCCGGAAAATCCATCCGCCGCCGTACTCCAGAATGCTCTCATGCAGCAGGGTCTTGCTGATGTATCCGCCAAAACACGGAATGTCGCCGATGGCCAGCGCGCCAACCAGGAAAATGACCTTCAGCAAAGGCTTTTTCCTTCCATAGCCGCGGATCACGTTCAGATCGAGAGCATGCGCGTTCATATAAATCACACCGGCAGCCATAAACAGCACCAGCTTGATCATGGAATGATTCATCATGTGAAGCAGTGTTCCATGCACAGCCAACGCGTTTTCCTCACCGAGCATGCACTGCATGCCGACGCCAATCAGGATAAACCCGATCTGCGACATAGACGAGCAGGCAAGGGTGCGTTTCAGATTGATAGAAAATACCGCAAGCAGCGCTCCGCCAAACATCGTGGCCGCGCCAATTGCCAGGATCAGCGTTCCCCATTGCTTATCGTGTAAAAACAAACCGCTGGTAACAGCCAACACGCCAAAGATACCGGTCTTAGTCAGAATACCGGAAAGCAGCGCGGATGCCGGAGCCGGAGCCACCGGATGCGCCTTTGGCAGCCAGATATGCAGCGGAAACGCGCCAGCCTTGGCTCCGAATCCAAAAAGCATGCAGCCTCCCAGTGCATATAGCAGAGGCTTATTTCCATAGGCAGCGGCCGCGGCAGGAAGCTCCGAGATGGTCAGCGTCCCCAGCTCGTGCCAGACACCGAAGATGCCCATCAGCATCACAAGGCCGCCGGTCACTGCCACGGCCAGATAGGTGTCCGCCGCGCGCAGCGCCGCGTTGTTTTCCTCGTGCGCCACCCAGACATAAGAGGTGAAGGACATCATCTCAAAGAAAATAAAGGTCGTATACAGATCCTCAGACAGAAACACGCCCATCGTTGCGCCGAGAGTCAGCAAAAAGAACACATAAAACCGATCCGGGGACGGCTCAGACTCTTCTGCTGAGCCTTTGATTGGCACTGCTTCCGACGTCGTTTCCCCTGCCGCCTTCGATCCTGCCTGCGTTTTTTCAGCTGATCTTCTGGATGAATGCGAATGACCGGAAAAATATTCCGGACACAGCAGCGCCGTCATCATCCACATCAGAGCGGCAATCATTCCATAGAGCAGGCGAAACCCGTCCAGTGTAAAGTGCAGACCAAAGCCGCAGATCTCCGGGATGGCCAGAGACAACAGTGTTCCAGACCCACTCTCCGCCTTCGAAACCTGCCCGATAAAAAGAGCCAGCATCAGCAAAAATTCCGTCACTGCCACAAAATCCGCAACCAGCGCACTGCCGGTAAGCTTCAAAAAAGAGAATCCGTCCTTTCCTTTTGAAAGCCATCCGCGCAGCGCCCACGCCGCAATTCCTCCGAGGAACGGATAAAACACCAGTACAGCCAGCATCATATTTGACATTTTTTCCATCCCCCTTTCCTTACTTCATTACAGACGCAATCTGCGTAAACGCATTCACCAGCGGCTGCGGATGCAAACCGATCGCGAACATCGCCACCACGAAAACTGCCAGCGGCAGCATCATCATCCAGCCAGGGTCGCGGACGTCGTCCCGGTCGCTCCGCTCATTTAAAGACGCTTCGCGTGGAGAATATCCCGCACGTAGTGTGGGATGCCTCCCGGCGAGGGCGGGGCTGCTAAGGTTGCACCCCCTCGCTTCGCTCGACGGCAGGTCGCCCCGCCCATTTAAAGACGCTTCGCGTTGGGCGGGGCTGCAAAATGCGCGGACGCTGATGGTGAGCATGTAGATCGCGGTCAGCAGCGCGGAAATCAGCAGAGCTACTATGCCGACCACCGCAAGGGGATGCGTACTGTCAAGCGCTGCCTTTACCAGGTTCCACTTGCTGCTGAATCCCGCCAGTCCCGGTACGCCCATCAGCGCCATACCGGAGATCGTGAAAACCGCAAATACCCTGGGCATTTTTTTGCCAAGACCGTCCAACTGGTAGACATATTCGTTTCCGCTCTGCACGATCACCGCGCCGGCGCAGAAAAACGCGCAGATCTTGATCACCGCGTGGCATACCATATGCGTCAGCGCCGCAGTCAGGCCAAGCGGCGTCATCAGTGTGACACCAAAGAGAATATAGGACAGATTGCTCACGGTAGACCAGGCCAGGCGGCGTTTCAGGTGCGTCTCCTTCAAGGCGCGGCTGCAGCCGTATACAATCGTAAAAATCACCGGGATCATCACCGCCGTCTGCGCCCAGGTGCCGCGCAGAAATTCGGTGCCGAAGCTATAGTAGGTAATGCGCATGGTCGCAAACGCTCCGGCCTTGACGACCGCCACCGCATGCAGAAGAGCCGTGACCGGCGTCGGCGCGACACCCGCCTTCGGCAGCCAGCCGGAAAACGGAAACATTGCCGCTTTCACACTGAATCCGAAAAAGCAGAATACATAAATCAGCAGCAGCAAATTGGTGCGGCTTCCGATTTTTTCCAGATCCAGAACCCCTCCGGCCACAAAGTTCGGAGTCGTGCCATAGACCAGGATGAAAATCACGCCGATAAATGCAAACGCGGCGCCGCCAAGCGAATAATACAGATACGTGCGCCCTGCCAGGATGGCTTCCCGCTTCAGAGTATGCAAAACCAGCGGCACCGTCACGAGCGTCAGCATCTCATAGAAGCAATACATCGTCACCAGGTCCTCCGCCAGAGCAATTCCCATGGTGATGCCAAAAGTAATGGTGTAAAACATAAAGAAAAACTTTTCATGTTCCTCATGCTTCATATATTCAAACGCATACAGCGTCGCAAGCGGCCACAGAGCAGAGATCAGCCCCGCGAATACCGTCCCGAGCCCATCCAGCTTAAAGCTCAGCGTCAGGTTGCTCGTGAAGCGGAATAATACGAATTCATCCTGGGGGCGATTCAGCAGAATAGCCAGCGCCAGCACGGAATTCAAAAGCACAATGCTCTCCGTATATATCATCATCTGCCGCCTGTTTTTAAACGGAAGCACCGGTATCAGCGCGCCGCCGAGAATCGGAAACAGTACGGCGACAGGCAGAAATATGGGACTCATTTCCATCTATCCCTCCTTCTAAAATGTGAGCGAGCTCACAGAATCCTCCTCAAAGCCCGATTATGCAGCTTTTTATCAATGACATCCCCGTCATTCTCAGCTCTTAAGTGCATATCGGCCAGCAAACGATAAAACCAGAATGCAGGCAATCGTTTTTTAATCATAAAACAGCCGCCGCGATTTTGCTCACAAAACGAATCAGCGGATTCGGGAATATGCCCAGCAGAACTGTCAGCGCTGCCAGGATCGCCAGCGGGATAAGCATCCCGGCCGGAGCCTCTGTGATGCCATCGAGCGGATCCGTTTCCTGCGCTTCCTTCTTTTTCGGGAAAAATCCATTCGTCACCACCGACAGCAGATACCCCGCCGTCAGCAGCGCAGAAACCAGCAGCACCGCCGGACCGACCCAACCAAAGACACCGATATTCGCCTCAAGCGCGCCCTGCGCAAGATACCATTTGCTGATAAAGCCGCTCATCGGCGGGATGCCGACCAGAGCCAGCGACGCAAAGGTAAAGCACCAGAGCGTCTTCGGCATTTTTTTACCGATTCCCTCAAGCTGATCCACCCTGGAGAGATTGCCGCGGAAGATAAAAATACCGGCCGTCAAAAACAGGACACTTTTGATAATCGCGTGGAACACCACATGCAGCAGAGCTCCTTCCATAGCCGTCGGAGCAAGCGTAGAAAGGCCGAACAGAATATACGAAACCTGGCTGACTGTGGAGTACGCCAGACGTTTTTTGAATACTTTCTCACGGAACGCAAGCATGGAACCCATAAACACCGTAAGCAGAGCAAGGGTCATCCACGCGGTCTGCACCCAGGTCCCCCGGATAAAATCCGCGCCTACGATGTAAAACACCACGCGGATGATCGCCAGCACACCGGCTTTCGCAATAATACCAGAGAGCACTGCCGACGCGGGTGCCGGTGCTACCGGATGCGCAGTGGGCAGCCATGCGTGCAGCGGAAACATACCCGCCTTCGCGCCAAAGCCGATCAGTGACGCCATAATCGCGGCCAGGAGAATTCCCGTATGTCCTTCGGCCAGAGCCAGATTCAAAGTGCCCCCGGCTGTAAAAGTGATGGAATCACAATACTTATATAAGAAGAAAATGGCAAACAGTCCCAGATACGCGCCGCACATGGAATAAAACAAGTATTTCAGCGCAGCCATAATCGACTCGTGACTGCCCGAGTGCAGCACCATCGGCATCGAGGTCAATGTCATCAGCTCATAACACAGGTACATCGTCACCAGGTTTCCCGAGAAAGAAAGCGCCACCAGCACTCCATATACGATCAGATAAAAGCCGAAGAACCGCCGTTCGTTTCCTTCATGTCCCATGTAAACAAACGAATAGAAACACACCAGCACCCACACAAGGCTGATCACTGTGACAAACAGACGTCCCACGTCGTCAATCTGAAAATAAACCGGGATCCCTTCCATCAGTTCAAACCACGTAAAGCTGCGATCCCCGCTCCAGGCCGCCGCCAGAGCCACCAGAGCCGACACGATCAGCGCCGCGGCTGTCAGCTTATGGAGCCTCGAAAGACTCTCCGGACTCTCATCGAGGGTCCCGATCAGCCGGGCAAACCGAGTGCGCAAGGATTCCTTTCCGCCGTCCGGAGGGTATTCCTGAAGACTCGAATCACTCTGGTGATCCTGATTCTTCTTTGCAGATTCTCCGGCTCCCGGCGGAAGCAAAAGCAGTATACCGACAATCACTGGCAAAAAAATCGGCAGCAAAATCCAAATTCCCATATTTTCCTCCTCATCTACAACCGTTCCTTTTCTTTAACCGAACATTTCCAGGCCCTGCGTAAGCATATTCACAATCGGCTGCGACCCAAGCCCCAGAATCAGATTCAGCGCGATAAACAGCATCAGCACTACCGCCTTCTGCGGCTGCTCTCTCATCGCAATCACCCGCGTATCTGTTTTAATGCCGGCCCTGTGTGACGGCGTATAAATCCGGATCACTGTCTTCATAAAATAAATCGCGTTCAGGAGCGTACTGACAGCCAGCGCGATCATCGCCGGAATCAGCTTGCCCGAGGTATCATAAGCCGCCGAAGCAAACAATACCTTGGAAATAAAGCCGGAAAACAGCGGAATGCCGACCATGGAAAGCGATCCGGCAGTAAACGCCACTCCTGCGATACGATTTCGATAGCCGGATCCTGTGAGTCCGAAAAAGTCTGTTTCTCCATGCGACACGTCTGTAAGCCCGGATGCCGAGACAAACAGCATGGATTTCGTCGCCGCATGGCTCAGAATGTGGAACAGACTGGCCGTGATTCCCGCCGTTGTCCCCAGGCCGAAGCCCATGTAAATATATCCGATCTGCGCGACCGATGACCAGGCAATCATCCGGCGGATGTTGTTTTCCCGGATCGCGTTGACCGAGCCAAAGATCATACCCAGGACACCAAAGACAAAGAGTACATTGATAACCTTGCTCTCCCGGATCACATCAAAACCGATCACGCGGTAGAAAATCTTGACCACCAGAAAAATATATCCTTTGGAAACCAGGGAGGATAAGATCGCGGCAGACGACAAAGTCGAATAGCCATAGGCATCCGGCACCCAGGCGTGGAACGGAAACAGCGCGCTTTTAATCGCGAGTCCGACTGACATCAGGGTAATGGAAATCAACAGTGGAATATGGTACTCTCCCGATGCCGCAAGCAGCGCTACCTGCTCTTTGATGTTGCTCATCAGCAGATGGCCGGTCAGATCATAAAGATAACAGATCCCCATCAGGAATAGTCCCGAACCCAGCAGACTCATGATCATATAACGTGTCGCGGCTTCAATTGAGCGCCCGTTCTGTCGGATCATGATCAGACCGCAGGCGGAAATCGTGTTAATTTCTACAAATACATAAGCAGTAAACAGGTCATTTGTATAAATTAGCGCCAGCAGTGAGGACAACAGAAGTCCCACCATCACATAGTACAGATTCTGCTTCGTCTCCTCGACCTCCGCAGTGAGTTCCCGGCGTCCGCCGAGCATACACAGCAGCATGATCACGCTGAAAAAGACCGCCATAAACGCTTCCAGCACACCGACACGGATCTCATTTCCCCACGGCGCGGAAAAATGTCCCATCCGATAGATGTAGGCCTCTCCCGTCCGCAAAGTAAAAACAAGCACCGCGACCGACATCGCCAGGACCAGGCAGATCACGGCAGTATTCACCCGTTTGGCCGCCCTGCTTTTGAGCACCGAGCAGAGCGGGCCGGAAAACAATGCCAGAATAATCGTTATAAAAGGAAAATTCTGAACGAACTCCATCACAGATCCTCCTTCTTCAGACGCGTGGAGATCTCATCGAGATTCAGCGTATGGTAACGGCGGTACAGACGGATCGTCAGGGAAAGCATCAAAGCGGAGACCGACACAGACACCACGATGCCGGTCAGCACCAGGCCGCTCGGAATCGGGTTGACATACGCGTCCACGCTCTGTACGCCGTCCACGACAATCGGCGCCTTATGCCCCTCAATATAGCCCTTCAGGGCGAGAAACAGATAAACAGCCGTGTCCATGATATTCATGCCGATGATTTTTTTGATCAGATTCGGCTGCAAAAGAAGATTCGAAAAGCCGATCACAAACAGAATCATCGCCACCGCTTCCTCATAATTATCCAGCAGATTTGCTAAATTCATCGCTCATCTCCTCCTTTCCGGAACACTACAGTGTCCGCCATGTGAGCCATTCCGCCCGGATACGGCAGAACCTCCGAGGCTGCCTTTATGCCGCCGGAACAGATACACACCCGGAATACAGCAGAAACTGGCATTAAAAGAACATACAATGTCAGTAGCCTCCCTTCCGGAACATGGCATAAAAGGTATACATCGTGCCGGCCACTACGATACCGACACAGATGTTCAGCACAAAAATCAGGCCGCTGCTTAAGATCGCGCCCGGCGTCCCCAGCGGGATCACACTCTCAATTTCATTTGCCCCGGTATAGAAGGAGTAGCATTTCGACAGAGAGTAGCAGGCGAGAGCGCTAAAGCTGGTAACCTTATAAGTCTTAGCCGTGAAGAAACGCTCCGTTTTCGCAAAGCCAAACGCGTTCACATACAGAATCAGTCCCGCGCCGATCACAGCGCCTCCGGAAAAGCCGCCCCCCGGTCCCAGATGACCGCAGAGAATGATATAAATGCCAAAGATCAGGATCGGCGGCACCAGAATTCTCGCCACCGTCTGCAGGATCAGGTCATTTTTCGGCTCGTACAGGCGATCATCGGCCTGCTGGCGTTTTTTATCCTCGTCACGATCCAGCCGCAGCAGGATCAGCACCGTCATCGTCGCGGCAAAGAGCACATGCGACTCGCCGAGCGTATCAAACGCACGGTAATCCAGGATCATGCCGGTCACAATATTGACTGCGCCGGTCTCCTGCAGGCCGCTCTCTATGTAACGCGCGGAGACCTCATTGTTCACCGGACGGTCCTCCAGGCCTTCCGTCGGCAGCCACGAGACCGCCGTCAGCAGCATCAGCAGCAGGAACACACAGAACAAGGCCGCGCAGGCACGGTAAATTCCCCGGAAAACACGGACATCCCTGTTTCGCCGGGAGTTATACACCCAGCGGGAAACCCGGGTCTTTTTCTCTTCCTGATATTCCCGCGTCCTTAGCCGCTCTTCCTTTTCAATTCTGACCTTTTCCCCTTCCGAAAGCTCCCTGGCCTTCATCTCCAGCGTCCCAATGAATGGATCCTTTGTCCCTGACAGCCACTGCTTCAGTCGGAAGGAAATTGTTTTCTGATATTCTGATTCAGGTCGTTTCCTGCTCATCCGCTTTCCCTCCTTTTGCCGCTCGGCTCCCGGACTTCCAGGATCTGTCCGAATTGCTCATCCCAGCCCTTGTACATTCCCTGTTCTTCTGCCTTTTGCTCGAAAATTCCTGTCTTTTTCCGGAATCATTCCCGGATTCCGGCTGTTTCTGCTCCGTTTCATTCAGAATTTCCGTTTTTTTCGACGTATCCGTTTTTTCCGGCGTATTCAGTTCTCCCGCTGTTTCAGATCCTTCTGAACTGTCCTCTTCGTCCGAAGCATCATACGTGCCGTCCAGATCGCCCTTTTCATCCATAATCGCATGAATTTTTTTCAGGGTCACAAAAAACAGAATACTTGTCACGCCTGCGCCGACCGCGGCCTCTGTGATCGCCAGATCCGGCGACTCCAGTACAATCCAGATGATCGACATCACCAGGCTGTAAGACATATAAATCAGAATCGAATTCAGAAGATTCTTCGACAGGCTGACAGAAATCGCGCAGACCAGGAGGAATCCCAATAAAATACATGTAAAAACCTGCATCACCTATGCCTCCGCTCCCTGAATGTCTGTCCGTGTGCCGTTTGCCGGAGTTTTTACGTCATCTGTCACTGCTCCGTCCATCCGGACACACTCTGCCTCTGTGCCATACAATTCATCTGACTTCTCTGCGCCGGAGACTTCTTCCCGTTTGCTCAACTCCTCTTCCAGCGTATCCAGCGGCACCTTTCGGTAGTGTTTCTCAGGCTCCGGATCTGTCGTCACCTCCAGGCGCGCGATCAGATGAGAGGAAGTCGGTGAGGAAAACCACAGGAAGCAAACTACCAGAAACAACTTCAGAGATGTAAGATTCGCCCCATTCATTATGATCAGTCCGACCAGGCAAAAGCCAATGCCGAGCGTATCTCCCATTGCGGCCGCGTGCATCCGGTTCAGCACATAGTGGAACCGATAGACGCCGATCATTTCCACCGTAAAAATACCCAGTCCGAGGATCAGGAAAACCGCACCGATCAGAAACTGCAGCCATTCAATTACCGCCATGTTTTTCGTCCTCCCCTTCCTGGTTTTTTCTCTCCAGAAAAACACCCATATATACCTTTGTAAGGACAATGACCGCCAGGAAACTGATCATCGCGTAAATCAGGCAGATATCAGCCAGATATCCTTCCTGCAGCATCAGGGTCAGGATCGCGATAATAACCATGACTATCGTCCCCATCATATTCACAGCCACAAGCCGGTCCGCCACCCGCGGTCCGATGATCGCCCGAATCAGGCACAATATCAGTAAAACCGCCAGAAAAATCAATGCTGCCGTAAACAGCCACGTGTAAGCCTGTGAAAGGCCCGGTACTCCTTCTCCCATATTTCGTCTGCCACTCCTCTCCAAAAACTCCAGATCTTAAAGTCGTTTTCCGCCATCACGCTTCCCGCTGATGATTGATCTGCGGGAATTGAGATCCGTCCGCAAAAACCAGTTATTTTTCCAGGTCCGAAATCAGCTGTGCGCAAATGGATGTCTCCATGCCATCCGCCAGATCCTCATCCAGGCAGTGGACCACATAATCCCCATTCTCCAATGATACCGTGATGGTGCCCGGAGTCAATGTAATCGCATTCGCCAGAAAAGCCTGTCCGGTCGGCGTCTGCAAATCCGAATGAAAGTTCACAATCACCGGCTGCAGCTCCTCTTCCTCCGACAAAATCATATGAATCACCGCAAGATTTGCCTTCACAATTTCCCACACCAGAACAAACACGTATTGCAGCATACCAGGAATGCGTTTATAAATAGAAAGTTCTTTCCGAATATAATAGCGCCATCCCTTTTTGACCGGAGGCAGATTGCCATGCCCGTCAGAAGACGCTCCACGCGGAGCAGAATTGTCCTGATCCAGAAAAGCGCAGGTAAACGCAAAAATCACCGCCGCAATCCCCAGACCAAACAGTACGCTCTCCACCGTTACAGAGCCAAAATAAATAATCCAGAGTAAAAAATACAATAGAAACACTCGTCAAAACCTGCCTTTCGCCATACTGAGCATGTCGTCCCGCCTCCAGGGCCAGGCAATACGCCAAAGCAAACCAGCCATTTCAGAAAAATGAACGGTTTCTAAAAATTCCATGGTGCATTTTAACTCTTTTTTTATCATTCGTCCAGTGTCATAATAAACCACATTGTACCGGGTTTTTTAGACATTATCGTCAATTATATAAGCTTCTGTGGCCACAGCCGCCGGGAAAAGCTGCCTAACCTCTTTCCCCCATTTTTTTATACGTTCTTGCCGTTCCGCGTCACCAGGAACACCCGCGTTCCTGAATGCCGCGCTTCGCGGCATGAAGCTTTCTTTTTTTAAGTAACGGGCAAAACTGATCCGCACACAAAAAACATTTTTTCATCTTTTTCCAAAAAAGTGCTTGCATTTTAAAAAAGCCTGTACTACCTTCTTTGTTGGCGTTATCTTATATACCCAATTTTTCAAATGGAGAACAACATGATTTTCACAATTACCTTAAACCCGGCGCTCGACAAGACGGTCAGGATTCCTTCCTTTCAAACAGACGCCGTAAACCGTGTCGCGCGGATGCGGACTGATCCGGGCGGGAAGGGCATCAATGTTTCCAAGGTCATCCAGAATCTTGGGGGCCAAAGCGTTGCCATGGGCATCCTCGGCGGCCATACCGGGCGGTCGGTTCAGGCTGCTCTTACCAGGATGGGACTGGAGACTGATTTTGTCTTCACGGAAGGCGAGACACGCACAAATCTGAAGATCATTGATCCGGCAGAGCACACCACGACGGATATCAATGAGCCTGGCTTTTGGGTTTCAAACCAGCTCCTGGACGGTCTGCTGCAGCGCCTGCTTCATCGAATCACACCGGGCGATATCGCGGTTCTCTCCGGGAGTTTGCCGCAGGGTGCCCCCGCTGACACCTATGCGCTCTGGACGACGGTTCTCTCCGATAAAGGAGCGAAGGTTTTTCTCGACGCGGAGGGGGAGCCGCTGAAAATGGGACTTGCGGCCGCCCCCTATCTGATCAAGCCGAATGAACAGGAATTCTCTGATCTGATCAGTCGGACGCTGGAATCTCCCGGATCGTCTGGCCGGGCAGCAAATGTTCCTGAGCCGCACAGACAGGCTGCAAAAGCCCCCGGGCCAAACAGGCAGACGATGAAGACTCCCGGGCCGATCAGGCAGACGGTGAAGGCTCCCGAGCCGATCAGGCAGACGGTGAAGGCTCCCGAGCCGATCAGGCAGA
>JAJBVE010000131.1 GCA_020859995.1 Clostridiales bacterium | reverse complement strand
CAATTATAGTCTCCCTTTCATTTTTTCACAAGCATTTTCTTTTATTTTATTATTTTTTCGTCATTTTTCGCACTGTTTTAGGAGGCTAACTTGTTTGATTCAGTTTTTTCTCCAGTTTTTGGTAGATTTGTCTGGTTTCTCTTTTATTCTTCCCGTTAAAGACCAGGATTCCATCTGAATATTCTATGATGATATACTGACCCGTACTGCTGTACGCGTACAGATGGTATTCTCCCCACTCGCTATTTTCATAGATACCGGCCATGCCGCTGTCCCAATCCATGGCATCCACAGGGGTCCCTGATATCGTGTCTTCCGTCAATGTAACTTCCAGAATGTCGCTGTATTCAATAAACAGAGGGGATTCGTTGGCAAAAGTGATGCCGAATGCCGTCTCACTCGCCGCGAAGGTCAGAGAAGCGCCGCTGCTGTTTCCAATACTTACAGCAAGCACACCCGCGACGATCACCAGCATAAGCAGCATCGAAATCGCGTTTCCTCTTTTGGTCGCAAAAAACGGCTTTTTTTCTTCTTCCTGCTCCCGCAGATCCTCAAAATCATGCGTCGGAATTTCTTCTTCTCTCTTCATGCCGGAATCCCCCGCTCTTCTTTTCTGTCAAAAGCCTTTATCCGAATATCTTTTCCGACAGTTCGTTCACACCATCTGTGAAAATCCGGTTGGAATCACAGGGATAGGCCTCTCCGAAATGCTGGAATGTTTTGTGCGTATTGCTGTCGGTATCCTGTACATAGCCGATCCGGTTCCCATGGCCGCCGGCTACGGTGATAACAAAAGCATGCTTCATCGGGCAAGCCTCTTTGATGATCTTTCCCAGATTGACATACAGTTCCGCCGCTACTGTAACAATGGCCACATCCCCAAGGATAAACATCTGTATCTCACAGTCTTCGGAGGTGCCATTGTACTCGTAGTCATCAATATGGCGGCCAATGATTTTCCCATCCTTTACCATCTCCGGGGCAATCTTCTGTACAGTCGTTACATTGTTCTGTGAGAGCGCGATATTCAGCCAGAAATTACAATCCGCAGGCGCGCTCTGCTGCGGAATATAGACATCTGTATACGCAGAGCACATCATCCTCATATTTTCGTGACAAACAATCCGTTTGAGCACCTTGTCCGCGTCGACCGCGTGGCGTTCGCCCAGATACTGGGAATACGCGTACTGATAGCCATTCGGAATCGTAACAGACGTCGATACACTGCAGGATTCCGAGTAATGAGGATCCCCATTATACAGGCAGATCGCGTTCTGGTCGCCGGCCGCGCCGGTCGTCCACATCACCACAGCGCCCGGATATTCCCGTTCCAGATAATCACAGGCAAACCCTGGGAAATCTCCGCAGACTTTATATTTTCCGTCCAGATCCTTCGCTCCGATCGAGGTAATCGCGTGCGCGCTGTAATTGAGAATCGCGGCGATCACGTTGTCGTTTTCATCTGTAAATTTCATTACCGACAGCGTCTTATCTGAGGGACCGTCATAGTTGTCCATCTGCGTCCAGTAGCCATCCTCATTCGGCAGATCCCTGCAGCAATTGATATAGCTTGTCCCTGTGCCAAAGCCCCATTTTGCGGGCTTCATGTCTTTCAGGGCGATCCCCGCCGCCTCGAGTCCTTTTTCATAGATCATGTCGCCCATTTTTTTCTGGATTTCCGTAAAATCATGGTTCTTTTTCTGGCCCCTGCCCGGCTTTACAACCGTAGTCGTCTGAATCCCGCCATGGTTGTGAATCTGGCAATACATCTGGTTTTCATACGGAATACCATACTTTTCCGTAACCGCGTCTTTGAGCGCGTCTGTCCCGTTGCTTTCCTCAAAGCACCCGAACAGCCAGGTCTGGTCGCCATTTGTAAACGCGATCATACGTACATAAATATCAAAATATACTCCGTCAATCCACACATCTCCTCCGAGATACGCGGGACCCGGATACGGGAACGCGTCCGCGGGAGGAGTAATACATACCTTTGATGTACCCACTTTAAAATTACCCATTATTTCGTCTCCTGTTCTCAACTGTTAATTTCTTCACATCTGCAGCAGCTCACAAAATGTCTCGGCTCAATTTCCCGCAGTTCCTGAGGCTGCTTACATTTTTCTGTCGCGTAAATACAGCGCGTCGCGAAACGGCAGCCTGGCTTCGGATCGATCGGAGAATTGATTTCTCCCTTGAGCGGAATACGCTCCATTTTTTTATTGATATCGCTGGAAGGGATCGCCGACAGCAGAGCCTTTGTATATGGATGCAGAGGCCTTTTGAAGGTCGTCTCCGTATCCGCTGTTTCCACCAGCTGTCCCAGATACATGACGCTGATGTCATTCGAAATATGCCGTACTACAGACATATTGTGCGTGACAAACACATAGGTCAGATTCTGTTTTTCCTGCAAATCCTGCAGAAGATTCAGTACCTGCGCCTGAATGGACACGTCCAGCGCGGATACCGGCTCATCGCAGACAATAAATTTGGGGTTGAGTGCCAGCGCCCGCGCGATTCCGATACGCTGGCGGCGGCCGCCGTCCAGCTCATGCGGATACGAGAGGGAAAATCTGGGATCGATTCCCACCATCTCCATCAGTTCTTCCACGCGGTCATCAATCTCTCCCTTCGAAAATCGCTTGGAGATCACCAGCGGCTCCCGGATGATGCGTTCCACGGTATACCGGGGATCCAGCGAAGAATACGGATCCTGAAAAATAATCGTTACATCCTCACGAAGCTTATGCAGCTCCGCCTTGCTGACATGCGTCACATCCCGTCCGTTAAAAATAATTTTTCCATCCGTACTCTCCAGAAGATGAATCATCGTTCTGCCGAGCGTTGACTTTCCGCAGCCGGATTCTCCCACGACTCCCATGGTACGGCCTTCCTCAATCGACATCGTGACGTCGTCTACGGCGTGAAGCATGCCGCCTCCCGTCTTAAAATACTTTTTCAGATGCTGTACTTCCATCAATGGTTGCATCACAATGACCTCCCTTCCTCCGGGTGCAGGCACTTACAGAAGTGCCCCGGTCGGACTTCCTGATTCGGGATTTCCCCGTGGCGGCATTCCTCGGTCGCGAACGGGCAGCGCGGGTGGAAATGACAGCCTTCCGGAAGCGCTGTCGGATCCGGCGGCAATCCCTTGATCGCCGCGAGACGATTCACATGTACATCCAGCTGCGGGATGGCGCCGAACAAACCGACTGTGTACGGATGCATCCTGTGCAGGTAAATATCCTCTTTGCTCCCGTATTCCACGATTTCCCCGGCGTACACGATAGCCACGTCATCACATACCTGCGCCACGATCCCCAGATCATGAGTAATCATAATCATTGCCGTATCAAACTCATCTCTCAGCTTTTTAATCATCGCCAGGACTTCCGCCTGAATCGTCACATCCAGCGCGGAGGTCGGCTCATCCGCCAGCAGCAGCTCCGGGTTGCAGGCCAGCGCCATGGCGATCACCACTCTCTGCTTCATACCGCCTGAAAACTGATGCGGATATTCTATATAGCGCTCCGCCGGGATACCGACTCGCTCCAGCATCTCTATCGCGCGTTTTTCCGCTTCTTTTTTACTGATATTATTGTGAATCTGAATTACTTCAGCGATCTGGTCTCCCACTTTGTGCACCGGGTTCAGAGAGGTCATCGGATCCTGGAAAATCATTGATACCTTTTTTCCACGTACCTCGTACATTTCTTTGTTCGTCAGTTTGAGCAGATCCGTGCCTTCCAGCCAGATCGAACCACCGGCAATCCGCGCGGGCGGCTCCTGAAGAATCCGCATGATTGATTTCGCGATCGTCGTCTTTCCAGCGCCTGTTTCTCCGACCAGTCCGATAGTCTTTCCTTTCTCCAGATGAAAGCTGACGCCATTCACGGCGTGGACGACCTCTCCATCAGAAGTGTATTCCACCACCAGATCCTCTACTGACAGGAACTGTCCTCTGTTCTTTTCATTCATCACTCATCACCTCTTCATCTTAGGATCCATCGCGTCACGCAGCCCGTCGCCAAGCAGGTTCAGAGACAACACCGTAAGCGCAATGCAGATGCACGGGAAGATCATCAGGTACGTATAGTCTCTCAGATAACTTCTTGCCGCGGTTACCAGCGCGCCCCACTCCGGCGCCGGAGGCTGAACGCCCAACCCAATATAGCTGAGGCTTGCCGCCTGAAGGATTGTGTAGGCCGTCGCGGTCGTCCAGGAAACAATCATATAGGACAGAATATTCGGCAGGATGTGCGTGGCGATTTTCCGTATATCAGAACAGTTGCAGGCTTCCGCCGCCTCCAGATAATCATTTTTTCTGACAGAAAGTACCAGCGCTCTCGTCGTGCGGGCACTCCCCGGTATGTGGGTGATGCCAAGCGCCAGTATCGTATTGACAAATCCGGAGCCAAATACAGCCGCCACCGTAATGGTAAACAGAGTTCCGGGAATGGACTGAATCACATCCAGAATCCGCATCACCACATCCTCTACTCTTCCGCCGTAATACCCGACAATGGAGCCGATGGTAATGCCAAACACCTGAGAAAAAATAACGGAGACAAAGCCAAGCGCCAGCGAATACCTTGCGCCGTACAGCATACGGGTCAGAAGGTCACGCCCCAGATTATCTGTGCCGCACAGATGCTGTCTGGACGGACCAGAGAGAACATTCGCGTAGTCCATCTCTTCGTAGGTATACGGAGTCAGAAACGGTGCGAAAATCGCAGCCAGCACGATGATGATCAGGATCACACCGCCCAGCATGGCAAGCTTATTCTTTTTCAGGCGCCTGAGTACACCGAGCAGCTGACTCTCTTTTTTTACTTTCGTTTTGGGAGTATTGGTATCACTCATTGTACTTTCTTCCTCCTTTTCCCTGCGCTCAGATATTGAGCCTTGATTCTTGGGTCAATCTGAGCGTAAAGCAGATCAACGATCAGCATGATAATACTGAAAATAATGGCAAGGACAATCACCGAGCCCTGGATAATGTTATAATCACGGTTATTGATTGCGGTCACGATGTACTGCCCCATTCCCGGAATGGAAAACACGTTCTCAATAATGATCGTGCCGCCCATGCTGGTAGCGAAGGTGCCTGCCAGGCTGTTGATAACAGGAATCATAGAGTTTGGAAGCACATGATGCACGATCACTTTCCACTCCTTCACACCCTTAGATCGGGCGGTCGTCACATAATCGGAGCGGATTGCCTCCAGAGTACTGTTCCGGGCATTTCTCGCCAGACCCGCGACACTTGCCAGCGAGGTCGCCATCACCGGCATGATATAGCACACCCAGGAAGAGATGCCGTGCGACGGCAGCAGCCCCAGACGGCTCGAAAAAATCGTTACAAGAATCATGGCCACACAGAATTCCGGTACAGCCACGCCGACCATGGAAATCAGCATACAGATTCGGTCAATGATTCCATTCTGGTGCACCGCTGCCAGGACACCCAGCGGGATACCGATGGCGATCGTGACCAGAATTCCGAAGAAGGCAATCGTCATTGTACGCGGCAATCTTTCTATAATCTCCGACGCAATCGGTGTCGTGCTGTAATAGCCTGTACCAAAATCAAAATGCAAAAATACATCTTTTATATAGCGGAACAGCCGCACAATCAGATTATCGTTAAGTCCCAGTTCTTCCCGCTTCGCGGCAACCATCTCCACAGTCGCCTCATTTCCGAGGATCAGTCTGGCCGGATCCCCCGGAACAAGACTCAATAAAATGAAGATCAGAGCAGTCACACCCAGGATAACCGGAATCATCAGAAGAATTCGTTTTATCGTATATTTAATCATATCCGTCCCTCATTCTAAATTGCCATTTTTTGAAAAACCGGAACTTTTTCATCAAAAGTTCCGGTTTCATTCATCAAAGCAATTCCTTCATTCCTGGTTCCTATTCTGTCACGGTGTAATTATCGTAATTGCAGGAGGCAGGAACAACATATCCCATGTAGCTGTAGCAAATATCCGTAATTGTATCTACGGTCACGCATTTCTCTGCTGACGCGTAAAGGCCAACCGCATACGCGTTCTCAACAACATAGTCGTGGAATGCCTGTAAATCTTCCGCTTCTTCTGTCTGTACCGCTGTATTAAGCAGCTCTACTACTGTCTCATCGGTCGTACCGGTCTGCGGCAGTCCGGTTGAGAAATTGTCCGGATTAAACTTTACCTTCCATGCGGAGGTTACTCTGGATCCGCCAAGTCCGTCTACACAGAGATCCCAGTCGCTCTCACCAGTGCCGGCAACCTTCAGGGTCTGCCACAGTGCATTTTCATAAGTCGCAATCTCTACCGTAATACCAGCTGCGGAAAGCTGCGCCTGCATCAGAGCCAGGAGGTCTTCATTTCCGGAAGAACTCTGCAGTTTCAGTGTCTCACCGTTGTAGCTGCTCTCTGCCAGGTACTGTGCCGCCAGATCCGCATCATAGCTGTAATAATCCTCTTCCTCCCATACGTCCTGATAACCAATCAGCGCGCTGGAGGCCATATCCTTCGCCACATTTCCCGCGCCGTTCAATACTATAGAAATGATCGCTTCTTTGTTCAGAGCATACAGAATCGCTTTTCTGAGATTTTCATCGCTGCACAGGGAATCCTCCGTGTCATTAAAGAGCAGGACGTTCGTAAAGCTTCCTGAATGAGTATCAACAGAATAACCATCCTCGTTTTCTCCGCCCTCTTCAAATCTCTGTGCTTCCAGCGCGTCTACGTTGATCGCCATCTGGATCTCACCAGTCTCCAGAGCGGTCGTCATCTGAGAGGTCTCCGGGATGCACTGAAATACAATCTTGTCTACGTTCGCCTGCTGATCGTAAGCGTTCAGCTCATCAGTCTGCCAGTAATCATCTACCTTTTCGCATACATACTCAGAGCCGCTGGTATAGGAAGTCAGCTTATAGGGGCTAGTACCTGTCGTCGTCTCCGGATTTTCTTCATAAGCGGTCTGTGAGAAAATATTCAGGTGAGTGACCAGCTTAATCATGGTGGCCTCTGTCGCGTCCTCGGTCAAGGTGAGCTGGAAGGTGTAGTCATCGATTTTCTCCATTGAGTCGATGTACGCTGTGTCAGTCTGTGTCGCTGCCGCGATATAGGTCTCGTAGGAAAAGATCACGTCGTCTACGGTAATCGCGTTGCCGTCATTATCATGCACGTAGTCATAAATCTCAATCTCCGCGGTAAGCGTGTCCCCTTCAACCAGCTCATAGCTCTTACCGATAATCGGGATCAGCTCCTCGCTGGATACACTAGGCGTCGTAAACAGTCTCTGATACAGTGTATACTGGATCGGGTACTCGTTCGTGTCAGGCGCGGACGCCGGAGAGATATCCGTGACGGTTCCCGCGATGCCGACGTTTACAACCGTCTTTTCATCGTCCGCTGACGCGGTGAGCGGAGCCGCCGTCATTCCAAACACCATGGTTGCTGCCAGCACCGCTGACAATAGTTTTTTCCTCATAGTTACTTTCCTCCTTGATTTTGTTTTCGTTTTCCGATGATGCAATCTTACCAGATACAGAGAGATTTAAAAACGGCACGTCCTTTACAAAAGGTGCAAAAAATTCACTTTTTTTTACAGTATTTTGTCGAAAAGTTCTATCTCTCCTTCTGTGATCAGTTCATCAGAGCTGCCGGGAACCACTCCGCCGTATGCCATAGGGAGAAGCACATCCTTGGATGTCCGGTCAAAAATATAGTTGCACTTTTTGCCGTAGTGGTGCGTCACAATGATCGTATTTTTCATCGGAGAGGCCGCCTTCATATCCCTGCCGATCTCCGCGAAAATCTCCGCGTTCGCGAACAGCAGCGCGATATTTCCCATTTTCAGCAAATGCAGATACAGTTCTCTGGGTTCTCCCGGCCGCATCTCGGGCACCTTCGCGGGCGCGGGGATCTGCCCGTATGGTACGCTCGCGTAGTCTCTCTCACCCTGTCCCCCGTTACGTACAATCGAAAAATCCTTCGGCGGCCATTCCTCTACGCACTGGTTTGCCGGCAGATCAATTTCTTTCACCTCATGAGAAACAGGCATCCGATCCGTCATACGCGTAATGGCATCGATTGCCTGGCAGCAGTCCGCGCCGTGGCAGCGTCCCATGTATTCCATCTGCATATAGCCGGTTCCGTCCGGATACTGCATCTGCGTGGTCCAGCCGTCGGGATACTCATATTGCAGGCCGTGGCTCAGCAATGGGTTCTGATTGCCGGCCGCCCCAGACGTCCACATCGCGACTGCCCCGTTTCCATAATGTTCCTCCACAAAACGGCAGGCGATTCCGGTGAAATTTCCGGATGTTTTCGCCTTGTGATCAATGTCCTTCAGCATATAAATATTTGTCGCGTGAGTAGGATGATTCAAAAACGCCGCGATCAGCTTTCCTTCCAGATCCGTAAATTTGATCACAGAGAGCGTTTTATCGCTGTAACCATTCATGTTGCGTCCTTCTACCCAGTAGCCTCCGAACGAATACAGGTTTCGGTTCACGTTGATATTACTGACTGTTTCTCCATAGCCATACCTGGCCGGTCTCATCGCCGCGGCCGCCTGCCGGCACGCCTCAATTCCCTGCTCATATACGATCTTCTCATATTTTTCTATGAACTCCTTCAGTTCGGGGGAGTTTTCCGGGCTTTTCCTGTACCGCGGAGCGGAATGATTATGAGTCCCCATGATAAAGATCTGATCCGGCGGGAATCCGACAGCGAAGGCAATATCCTCCGGGTAGTGCGGATATTCCGGCGCTCCGGCCAGTTCAAAGGTCAGAAACATCAGCTTCGTCTCTCCGGTGTCAATTGCGATAGCCCTGCAGTTCATGTCGTCATACGGCGCTTCCTGGCTCATCGGTTCCAATCCAAAGTCTGTCATTTTGTTCGGGATCGGATACATATCCGCTGTCGGATTGATGCAAAGCTTCGCCGCTCCCACTTTCAGTTCATACATAGATGATCAACCTCCTTTTACCGTGTCTTTTGTATTTTTGTCTCTTTTCGTTTTTCTGTTTCTGCGAGCAGAAAAATTGTTGCCTCGATGTAACTTTCAGAACAGGTCCTCACACTTGCCGGGAAGACCCTATAGAAACGTTTCCATCTACTCTGTCAAAAGCTTTCTCGTCTTCCATTTGCCGCTGATAAAGTAGCCGACTACGATCACCCCTGTCAGAGTCCTGGAAAACGCGGTGCCCCAGAAATAGCTGGTCACACCCATGTTAAATACATTCAGGAAGAGAAGGCTGAAGCCGATTCTGCTGACCACTCCGTCGATAATTCCCAGCACAAATCCAAGAGATACAAAGCCGCAGCCTGTGACCATGGACTGGAAGGATCCAGTAATACCCGCGACAAAAATGGTCATAACCATAATCCTCAGATAAGTAACTCCGAATTCAAGTACCTCCGGATCACTGGTAAAGATCGAATACAGCTGCTTCGGAATGCATACAAACATAACCGAAGAGATCGCCGCTACCCCCATACAGAAGGCAAACGTACATAAAATGCAGTCCCGCGCGCGCTTTGGCTTTTTCGCGCCAAGATTCTGTCCCACCATAGAACTGGCCGCGGTTTCTACACCCTGCATGAATACTTCCATAAACTTCTGAATCTTGTTTCCTACACTGTTTGTCGCGGCGGCTGTAAGACCATACGCGTTGACATTGGAATTTACCCACAGCATGGAGAAACGCACCAGAGAGCTGCGCACCATCTGGGGAATAGCCAGAACAATAATCTTTTTCGCTGCTTCCTTTTCAATTTTAAAATAGGAGGGTTTCAACTCAAATCCCATCATCTCCCGGTTCTTGTACAAGAACCAGAATGCCGCCGCGAAGGATCCCACCTGCGCCATCACGGTTGCGATCGCGGCTCCCGCCGCTTCCATTCTGAATACCGCCACCAGAAGAAGGTCCAGTATCACATTCACCACAGCCGCGACGCTGATAAAAATCAACGGTTTCTGAGATTCACCCATGCCGCGCAGGACTCCGCATACACCATTATAGCCAAAGATAAATGGCATCCCGGCAACCGTAATAATCATGTAGGTCCGCGCCTGTGACCAGGCCTCTTCCGGACAGTTCAGCAGCGTAAGGATCTGCCTGTGAAACACAAAGGTCACAGCCATACAGATAAAAGACGCGAGAAACATAATTGAAAGCAGTGTTCCGATTGTTTTCTGCGCCTTTTCCTTCTGTCCGGACCCCATCAGCTGCGCGACATATACCTGTCCTGACATTGCGAACGCGGTAGCCAGCGGCGTCATAAAGTCAGATATTTCTCCTCCCGTAGATACACCGACCGTACCTGTACTTCCTACAAACTGTCCGATTACTGCCAGGTCTACCATTGAATAAATCTGCTGAATCAGGTTCGTAAGAATAATCGGTACCGCGAATGTCAGCAGTGTTTTAAATACGGGACCGACGGTCAGATCAAGTCCCAGCTTTTTCTTTGTTGTTGTTTCTCCCATGGTCTCAGTCAATCCTCCTCTCGCGCCCGGGTTACCGCTTCCTCGGATGGTTCAGCGCGCTCTCCGGTATGATTCCGGCAAACAGGCTGATAATGTTTTCCGCGCAGGCTTTCTGCGAGCGCAGTCTCGCGTCCGGTGTATTTGCCGCGTTATGCGGCGTAGCGATTACGTTTTCCATCGTCAAAAGCGGATTTTTTCCTGTTACCGGCTCCGTTTCAAATACATCCAGCGCAGCTCCGGCTATCACATGTTTTTCCAGGGCTTCTGCCAGCGCGCGTTCATCAATGACAAAGCCTCTGGTCGTATTGATCAATATCGCGGTGGGCTTCATAGCGGCAAGCGTTTCGGCATTGATCATATGCCGCACGCTCTCTCCGCCGGCCACATGGATCGTCACAAAGTCTCCCGCCCCAAGCGCGTCCTTCAGATTATCAAACAGTTGTATATTCTCCGGAAGGGTATCCGGATTCGCGTAAGGATCATATCCTGCGATTTTCATGTCAAACGCCTGCGCGATCGCCGCTACTCTCCGGCCGATGTTTCCCAGGCCAATCACGGACAGCGTTTTCCCATGCAGTTCAATTCCTTCCACCTGTTTCGCGGCATACCAGTCCGGTTCCTCTACGTGAAAAACCCGGGAGATCGGATATAACTTTTTAGCCGCCGCCAGCATCAGCGCAATTGTATGCTCCGCCACGGAAATAAAATTTGACCGCGCCGTGTTAGTCACATAGACGCCTCTGGCCGTGCAGGCAGGGATATCAATTTTATCCACTCCCACGCCAAATTTCGATACCATTTTGAGCCCAGGCGCCTTATCAAGAACTTCCTGATTCACGTAGCATTTCCCTGGAACCAGAGCACTGCATTGGGCCAGAAGCTCATCCTCCATTTTCCCATTCCCAATGATCACCCGAAACCCGGCCTCTTCCAGGATTTCTTTCATCACTGTGCCTTCATCAAGAACTGAATACACACACTTCTCCATAGCTGCATTCCTCCTCAGTTTGTTTTCCCGTAAAGTGTATCAAGCGTATGAAATCATCCGCGCGCGATTTACGTAAGGTTCGCATGATTACCTTTGGATTCACTATACTACAGACCGGAATATTAAAAAATGACGCTGCATAAAGAAAAAGTGCAAAATAAAAAGGCACGGGCAAAACGGACATCCACTGGATGTCCAGCGCCCTTCCGATAGGTTATACTCCAGGAACCTGCTTCGCAGAACCCTGTCGTTAACTTACGAAGTTCGCTCACGCAAGCGTGGCGAACTTCTTGTAAGTTATAGTACAAGAACCCCCGGCCAGTTTTTTCTGACCGGGGGTTCTTTCTCATATAGAATGTAAAAACAAAATGCTGTCAAATCCGACGCTTATTCCGCGATAATCGTGATGTCGCCTCTCGTCTCGCCGTAGTCAGCTTCCGTCACTACGCCGTCAAGGACTTCCTCAATGTACGCGATCACAGCCTCATCGAGCGGTGTGCCGGTATCCATCACTTCGGATACGGAGAATGCGTAATAGGTATCGCCGCCTGCTGCCAGGAAGTCATTCGTCACAACCGCGTAGGTCGCTTCCGGATCAAATTCCTGACCATTAATCGAGGTGATCGTCACACGCTGGATCGAAGCCGGGCCATAGTAGGTAGAGCCTTCATACTGCTCGCCCTCATCATAGGCTACCGTCGTATCCACTGTAAACTCAATGCCGGCGGTCTGCGGGAAGGCGCCGATCGCTTCCGGCGTGCTGTAAGTAGAAGCCTCCAGAGACTCAAGGAGCACCTCGCCGGTCACGTAAACGACAGCCACGGTATTGCCGAATGGAAGGACCGTATTGATATCGTTCATCGTGATATCGCCCGCCTCGATGGTCGCGCGGATGCCGCCGCCGTTTGTAATCGCTACAATATTTTCTTCCTCAATGCCGAGAGTCTCCACGCCATCCTTGGTCGCATACCAGAGCATCGCGTCGGTAATCAGATCGCCCAGGTTGGTCTCCTCAGTACGCACACCCGGCTCGCGCTCGCCGTTCAGCAGCACTTCCGTGGTCGCGAATACTTCGCCGTAAACAGCCTCGATCTCATCGATGATTTCCTGCGCCGCGGCCGCTGTTGCGTCGTCTGAGCCGGAATAAGCTCTGGTCTCCACCAGGTAATTGTCCACGATCTCGCCGTCCGCGCTGATCTCAATCACGCCGATGTTTTCAAACGCAGTACCAGTCGACTGAATCGGCTGTCCGTCCTCGCCTTCCGTCATAACAGTATGAGAATGACCGTCAATCAGGAAATCCGCGCCGGAGATATTATCCCAGAGGTCAACGGAACGGTTCGGCTCGCTCTCGCCGTCCACGCCCAGATGCACCAGACCGATAATCAGATCGCACTCCTCTTCCGTAAGCACGTCGATCTCGTCCTGAGCGGCAGCGTACATCTCATCCTCCGCCAGGAAGGTAACGCCCTGAATCTTTGCCGGATGCGCCTTCGTTGCGGTCTCCGGAGTCTCTACACCGAAAAATCCGATCGTCAGACCGCTTTCTGTCGTAATGGTCGTGCTGCCGTCAAAAGCATTTTCATCATTATAAAGAATGTTGGTATTGATCACCGCGAATTCCGCGTCTTCCAAAATCGATACCAGACTC
Source organism: Clostridiales bacterium (assembly GCA_020859995.1). Lineage (GTDB taxonomy): Bacteria > Bacillota > Clostridia > Lachnospirales > Lachnospiraceae > Choladousia. The sequence goes on along the minus strand of JAJBVE010000131.1, from coordinate 13,553 downwards.
TCATAACCATAATCAAACTCATGATTGCCCAGTGTCGCCACATCATAACCGGCAATGTTCATCAGCTCTACCGCAGTTGCACCCTGCGAGGTGCTGACATATGTACTTCCCTGAATGAAATCACCCGCATCCACCATGATGACTTCCGCGCCGGCCGCTTCATAATCCGCCTTCAATGCCGCCATAGCCGCATATCCGGTAATACTGCCGTGTACGTCGTTGCTGTGCAGAATGATGGTCTCACCGGAATAATCTCCCTCGACTTCGTAAGGGATGATCACTTCCGTCTCGGTCTCTTCCTCCGCCCATACTGCAGCTGACATAGAAAAGACCATGCTCATGGAGAGCACACCGGCAAGAAGCTTTCTGGCATCTTTCTTTTTCATTTGCTTTTCCTCCTTTTTTCATAAAGGTACTTTGTAGTTTTCGGCACATCAGGCATGCTCCAACCTGTTAGTATGATACAAGGGACAAAAGGTCAGAAATGGGACTTTTGTCGCTCAAATCATAGTATCTACTCCAAAAGGAAAATCAGGATACTTCTCTTTTGGAAATATCTGGCAGGAACTGCCTTCAGCCTCGATAAAAGTAGCATAAATGGCAAACCATGTCAATAACCGTCGTTTTTTCCGTAAAAATTTTGCATGCAGGCCTGTGCACGTAAAAAACCTCCTGCCATCATTCTCTGACAGGAGGCTGCTTTTGCTCTTTCTGCTCTTTCTGCTCTTTCTGCTCTTTTTGCTCTTTTTGATCTTTTTGATCTTTCTGCTCTTTTGTTATTCTTTTCTCTCCATCACACTCAGGTAAGCCGGACGGATAATCTTGTCCGCGCAGATCAGCTCCTCAATGCGGTGCGCGCTCCAGCCGACGATACGGGCCACCGCGAAGATCGCCGTGTAAAGCTCGATCGGGATATCCAGCATGCTGTACACAAAGCCGCTGTAGAAGTCTACATTCGGACTCACGCCCTTGTAAATATGACGCTTCTGGGCAATCAGCTTCGGCGCCAGCTCTTCCACGGTCTCATACAGGTGCATATCCTCGTCGCAATGCTTTTCCTGCGCCAGCATCTCGACATATTTTTTGAAAATCCGCTCTCTCGGGTCAGAGAGGGAATAAATCGCGTGACCCATGCCGTAAATCAAACCCTTGTGGTCAAAAGCATCGCCGTCCAGGATCTTCGAAAGGTAAGCCTCCAGCTCCTCGTCGTCGTGCAGATCCTTCACGTGGGTACGGATATCGTCCATCATCTCCATAACCTTAATGTTGGCGCCGCCGTGCTTCGGACCCTTCAGAGAAGACATCGCCGCTGCAATGGTGGAATAAGTATCAGACCCGGAAGAGGTAACGACACGCGTCGTAAAGGTTGAGTTGTTGCCGCCGCCATGCTCCATGTGCAGGATCAGCGCAGTGTCAAGCACCTTCGCCTCGACTTCCGTGTACTGCCTGTCCGGGCGCAGCATCATCAGCAGGTTTTCCGCTGTGGAAAGCTCCGCCGACGGGCGATGAATGTACATGCTCTCGTCATTCTCGTAATGATTGTACGCATGATACGCGTAGACAGCCAGCACCGGAAACAGCGAAATCAGCTCAATGCACTGACGCAGACTATTATGCACGCTCGTGCTTTTCGGATTTTTATCATAGGAGGCAAGAGTCAGGATGCTCCTCGTCATCGTATTCATGATATCGGAGCTCGGCGCCTTCATAATGACATCGCGTGTAAAATTCGTCGGCAGAGTACGGCTGTTTCCGATAATTCCTTTGAATTCCTCCAGCTCAGACGGACTTGGCAGCTCGCCCATCAGCAGAAGGTACGCAATCTTCTCAAAGCCAAATTCTGACGGTCCCAGATCCCTGATCAGATTCTTCACATTATAGCCGCGGTACCAGAGCTCTCCATCGCAGGGAATCTTTTTCCCATCCACCTTTTTCGATGAAACGATCAATGAAATATTGGTAAGACCGGTCAGCACACCGTTTCCATTGATATCTCTCAGGCCCAGATTTACGCCGTATTCCTTGTACAGCTCGCGTGGAATACTGTCATTCTTCCGGCAGATCTGCGATCCTTTTCTAGTATAATCGGTCATATCAATCATACGCAATTCCTCCCATTTTTCTAAAAAACTATAAAACTGCCGCAGCAAGCCGCACCCTGTTCACAATTCACACGTTCCGGCCTGCCTGTTCATCCGGCACTCATCTCATGCATCTGCTTCTCGCTTTTTATCCGCAATATTTAGTTATGCTATTGCCTGCGGTATATCTATCTGCTCCGTGAATTAGCATTTCCTGATCTGCTTTGCTCATGAATATCGTTCATATGATTTGCTTAAAAAGATCACCCTCTGAAACCAGTCGTTTTCGATTTGCCTAATTCTCAACTATCATACCACATTCATTTTTTTCGTCAATAGTTTTTAGATTTATTTAAGAATTGTCAGATATTATTACAGAAAAAAAGTACGCATACTTATTATATAAAATTTGATATTCATATTGCATTTTATTGCAATTCAGAGTATACTATTAATATAGTTTATTTTCCGTTAATATATCTTTAGAATTCTCAGAAGGAATATAAATTTAAACCAATCTCCGATTGACTTAAGGGGATAAATCCCATATAATGCAGAAAGGAACTACAACATGGATGAATATACAATTATCTTTTATCGCATGGATAATGATAAATGTCCTGTAAAGGAGTTTCTCAATTCACTGGATACAAAAATGCAGGCTAAAGTGCTTCGAATGATCGCCTTATTAAAAAAACATGGCAACGATCTCAGGGAACCCTATTCTAAGCATTTGGGCGATGGCATATTTGAGCTGCGTACCTCACAAGGATCCAATATCTCAAGAGTCCTATATTTTTTCATGGTAGACCAAACAATAGTACTCACTAATGGATTTATCAAAAAAACTCAGAAAACACCTCAAGGCGAGATAATCAAAGCAAAACGTTACAGAGAAGATTGCTTAAAACGAAAGGAGCATTTATAATGGACGACTTCACAAAATATCTCGAAGAAAAATTAGCCGATCCAGAGTTCAAAAAAGAATGGGACGCCTCTGAACCGGAATACAGCCTTATGGATGCAATTGTCACAGCCAGAAAATCTCAGCACCTTACTCAAAAGCAATTAGCCGAACGTACTGGAATAGATCAATCTGATATTAGTAAAATCGAAAACGGCGTAGCTAACCCTGCTTTATCTACTTTAAAGCGCCTTGCTGATGGCATGGATATGATTTTAAAGTTAGAATTCATACCCAGACATCCTGCCTGATGATCCTGAAGCTGGCTTTTCTACCGTAAATTTGCGAAGTTTGCTGCCTCAGGCACTGCGAACTTCGTAAATCACAATTATTTATGGTACGGCTCTCCACGAATAATGCGGAAGCTGCGGTAGACCTGCTCCAGAAGAATCACACGCATCAGCTGATGAGGAAAGGTGAGTCTTGAAAAGCTCATCTGCTCATCTGCCCGAGTGCATACTTCCTCGGAGAGGCCGAGGGAACCGCCGATCACAAAACAAATGCTGCTCTCTCCCTTAAGCTGCAGCCGCTCGATTTTCCGCGCAAGGCTGACAGAATCCGGCATTTCACCTTCAATCGCGAGTGCAATCACATAATCTGTATCACGGATGCAGCTCAGGATTCGTTGCCCTTCCATCTCCCGTATCTGGCGTTCTACTGCAGGAGAAGCACCGTCCGGGGTTTTCTCATCCGCCACTTCCTGAATTTCCAGCTTACAGTAACGGCCTAATCGTTTTACATATTCCGCGACAGCGTCGCGAAGATATTTTTCCTTTAATTTTCCAACACAGAGTATTTTGATCTTCATAAATCAACCCATTTTCAAAAGGGGATGCGCAAGCCCATCCCCTTTTTACATACACTATGCTTTGTACAGCCCCTATACCACTGCAAATATACAATGCTTTATTTTGCGCTCAGGAACTCATGAATGCCCTTCGCTGCCGCCTTGCCGGCACCCATGGCGAGGATAACGGTCGCAGCGCCGGTCACGGCATCGCCGCCCGCGAATACTGCGGTCTTGGAGGTCTGGCCTGTGGTCTCATCAGCAATGATGCACTTTTTGCGGTTTACATCGAGGCCGATGGTGGTGGAGGAGATCAGCGGGTTCGGCGAGGTGCCGAGGGACATGATCACGGTGTCCACGTCAAGGTCAAACTCAGAACCCGGAATCGCTACCGGACGTCTTCTGCCGGAAGCATCCGGCTCACCAAGCTCCATACGGATGCAGCGCATACCGCATACCGCGTCATTTTCATCTACCAGGATCTCGGTCGGGTTGGTCAGGAGGTCAAAGATGATGCCCTCCTCTTTTGCGTGATGTACTTCCTCTGCACGGGCCGGAAGCTCTGCCTCGGAACGGCGGTACACGATGTGTACCTCAGCACCCAGACGAAGCGCTGTTCTTGCAGCGTCCATGGCCACGTTGCCGCCGCCGACTACCGCGACCTTCTTGCCCTTTACGATCGGGGTATCATAGTCCTCGCGGAATGCTTTCATCAGGTTGTTTCTGGTCAGATACTCGTTTGCGGAGAACACGCCCTTGGCCGTCTCGCCCGGGATCCCCATAAACATCGGAAGGCCTGCGCCGGAGCCGATGAAGACAGCCTCAAAGCCTTCTTCGTCGAGCAGCTCGTCGATCGTCACGGATTTGCCGATGATCACGTTTGTCTCAATCTTTACGCCGAGGGACTTGACATTCTCGACTTCCTTTGCCACAACGTCAAGCTTCGGAAGACGGAACTCCGGAATACCGTATACCAGCACGCCGCCTGCCTCATGCAGCGCCTCAAAAATTGTCACATCATAGCCAAGCTTTGCCAGATCGCCCGCGCAAGTCAGACCGGAAGGACCGGAGCCGATCACCGCGACCTTGCGTCCGTTTTTGGACTCCGGCGCAGGCGGCTTGATACCGTTCTCTCTCGCGTAATCCGCTACAAAACGCTCAAGCTTGCCGATGGATACAGCCTCGCCCTTGATGCCGCGGATGCACTTGCCCTCGCACTGGCTCTCCTGCGGACATACACGGCCGCAGATCGCCGGAAGGGCGCTGGACTTTGAGATCACCTTGTAGGCTTCCTCGATGTTGCCCTCTTTTACCTCGGCAATGAAATCAGGGATATTGATATTAACCGGGCAGCCCTCAATACATTTCGCGTTCTTGCAGTGGAGGCAGCGGGTTGCCTCTTCCATTGCTTCTTCTTTGTTATACCCGAGACATACTTCCTGGAAGTTTGTCGCTCTTACCTTCGGATCCTGTTCTCTGACAGGTACTTTTGTCATTCCTTTTGCAGCCATTATTTGTCACCTCCGCAATTTCCGCATCCGCCGTGATGCGTCTTTCCTTCGCGATACGCAAGCAGCGCACGTCCTTCCTCTGTCTTATACAGAGTCTGGCGCTTCATGGCTGCGTCAAAATCTACCAGGTGTCCGTCAAATTCCGGACCATCTACGCAGGCAAATTTCACCTCGTCGCCGACCAGAATCCGGCAAGCGCCGCACATACCTGTGCCGTCCACCATGATCGGGTTCATGCTGACGATGGTCTTCAGATCATATTTCTTCGTCGTCAGACAACAGAACTTCATCATGATCATCGGTCCGATGGATACGCAGTGGTCATAGGTCTTGCCCTCATGCTCGATCAGATCCTCAATCACCTTCGTTACCATACCACTTCTGCCATAAGAACCGTCATCCGTAGTTATGTAAAGATTCTCGCAGACCGATTTAAATTTATCCTCCATGATCACCAGCTCTTTCGTCTTCGCGCCGATAATCACGTCACAGCCAACGCCGTGCTCATGCAGCCACTTTGCCTGCGGATACACCGGAGCCGTGCCGACACCGCCCGCAACGAACAGGATTCTCTTTTTCTTTGTCTCTTCGAGCTCGCTCTCCAGGCACAGCTCAGACGGCTGTCCAAGCGGTCCCACGAAATCATGGAAGGAATCGCCCGCCTGCAGCGTGGCAAATTTCTCCGTAGAAACGCCGATCGGCATAAAAACGATGGTAATCGTGCCGGCCTCTCTGTCATAGTCACAGATGGTCAGCGGGATACGCTCTCCCACCTCGTCCGCCTTCGCGATGATGAACTGCCCCGGCAGACACCGTCTCGCGACACGCGGCGCATCGACAACCATCTCATAGATGTTGTTTGCAAGCTTTCCAGCTTTTAAAATTTTGTACATGACCTACCTCCTGAAGTATCATGAATCTGATGATTCTGTCGTTGACCTATCGGTTCCTGATGCGAAAACTCTCTGTTTCCGACAAGTCACATTGCTCTAAGTATAAAACAATCAGAGTCAGAATTCAACGGTAAATTTATGCTTTTTCTCTGCTTTTTCGCAGCCTTTGCAATGGCTTTTGCATTGTTATTACACGATATTGATCTGCTGCAGATATTCTAATTCTGCTCCAGATAATTTTCGAACTGCTCCATGGACATCAGAATCTTTCTGGGCTTGGTGCCTTCCTCCGGGCCGACGACCCCGGCCTCGGAGAGCTGATCCATGATCCGGGCGGCTCGGTTGAAGCCGATTTTGAATACCCTCTGAAGCATACCGATAGATGCCTTGTCTTTTTCAATGATAAATTTCCCGGCGTCTGTAAAAAGCTCATCCGTATCCGAGCCATTCTTTGCAGCCGCGGAAGAGCTCTGCGCTTTGGCGATCTTCTCTTCCATACTGGTATCCACCGGGAACGCGCTGTTGCTCTCTTTCAGGAAATCGACAATGTCCGCAACCTCCTCATCGGAGACAAACGCGCCCTGCACCCGCGCCGGTTTCGGATATCCCTGCGGATAAAAGAGCATATCGCCCTTGCCGAGCAGCTTCTCCGCGCCGTACATATCGATAATCGTACGGGAATCGACACCGGAGGATACCGAAAACGCAATCCGGGAAGGCATGTTCGCCTTGATCAGGCCGGTAATGACATTTACGGACGGTCTCTGCGTCGCGATAATCAGATGAATACCGCACGCCCGCGCGAGCTGCGCGAGGCGGCAGATCGCATCCTCGACATCGCCGGGCGCCACCATCATCAGGTCAGCCAGCTCATCTACAATAATCACAATCTGCGGCAGCTTCTGCGGTTTGTTTGGATCGTCTACATTCTCCAATGCTTCTATTTTCTGGTTATAGCCTTTCAGGTCGCGGACGCCGACCTCAGCAAATTTCGCGTAACGGTCTGTCATCTCCGCTACGCCCCAGTTCAGCGCCCCCGCCGCCTTTTTCGGATCCGTCACAACCGGAATCAGCAGATGCGGGATGCCATTGTAGACACTCAATTCTACGACCTTAGGGTCAATCATGATCAGCTTGACTTCATCCGGCTTTGCCTTATAAAGAATACTCATAATCAGCGTATTGATGCAGACCGACTTACCGGAGCCAGTGGCACCTGCGATCAGCAGGTGAGGCATCTTCGCAATATCAGATACCACGACCTTGCCGCCGATGTCCTTTCCGGTGGCAAACGCCAGTTTCGATTTATGATTCTGAAATTCCTCCGACTCCAGCAGATCTCGGAGCGGCACCGTGCCGTTCTCCGCGTTTGGCACCTCTATGCCAACCGCTGATTTTCCCGGTATCGGAGCTTCAATACGAATATCGGCAGCGGCCAGATTCAGCTTGATATCATCCGAGAGCGAAACGATCTTGCTGACCTTCACCCCCTGCTCAGGAAGCAGCTCGTAGCGCGTCACGCTCGGCCCACAGCTTACGTTGGTCACGGTCGCGTGGACACCGAAGCTGTTCAGTGTCTGCTGCAGCTTGGCCGCCGTCTGCCGGATCTCCTGTTCCTGTCCCTTTTTCGATTTGCTGGACCCCTTTTTCAAAAGCTCCAGCGGCGGGAATACATATTCTGGAGGAGCGGCTTTTGCTGCCTCGGCCGCTTCGGCTTCCACTGAGGCGATTCCCTCCGCGATCTCCTGTTCTGAGGAGCGGGGATTGCGCTTGATCCTGGTGCCGCCCTGTGCCGGACGTTCCGGCTGTTCCGGCTGTTCCGACTCATCCTGCCGTTCTGGCTGTTCTGTCTGCCCTGGATCTTCCTGACATTCCTGTGCCTGGATCTTCCGCTGATCTGACTGTTCCAGCTGTTTCCGGGAATTCAAACGCTCCCGCCCGCCAATGTTCTCTTCATCTGCTTCCAGCTCTGACGGATACTCATCCGTTTCGGATAATCCGGTTTTGATCCGTCTTTTTTCCGCGGCACCTGCAGATTTTCTTTCTGAAAAAGAATCCATATGTCCGGCTGAGGACATTTCTTCCCTGGATTGCCTGTTGTCCGATTTCAACTGCAAAGTTTCTTCTCCGGAAGGCTCCGTAAAGGAATGCTTCTGCTTGCCCGGCTCTACGTTGAGCCGCGTTTTTTCTAAGGATTCTGAAGTGTCCTCATCTGACAATCCCTCACCTTCTATATGCAGCGCTCCCATATCCGGATAAAAGCTGCCAGTCTGCCGTCCTTTTCGTGAATCTTTCCCAGTATTCGTCCCTGTTTCGGGCAAAGCAGCCTCGTCCGAATAAGTTATGTCCTGACCTGTTTCCTCCAGATCAATAAAACTGGTTTCCTCATCTGGCTCATAAGATTCCGGGAGGATTTCAGACATCTCTGCCGGGTCTTCTCTGACCCCTGTGATCTTTGTATTCAGGGTAACGCCGCTCGCGTGGCGGCGTTTTCTTTTCGTTTCCGTCTGCGGATAAAACATCACAGAAACATCCAGCTGACGGTCTTTTTCCGCCGCTTTTGCCGAAGAAGCTGTTTTTTCAGCTGCTGTTTTCGCGGTTCTCCGGCTCGTGGAAGTATACTCCGCGGTTACAGGACGTATCGCGCTCTCATGGACCGGATAAAAAGGAACCGGCTCACGTTCAGCTTCTCTGGGTTCTTCCAGCAGCGAAGCACTTTTTGCGCGTCCTCCCCAGACCACCTCAGAGCGTTCCCATTCTCTGTGTTTTTCGCGCTCTTTGCGGATCTCCGGGACCGATTCTGAGCTTTCGTCCTGATAGGACACACTTTCTTCTTCCTGGCGCTCCCGGGCCAGCTCTCTGCGAATTTCTCTGCGCTCATCTTTATGACGTTTAGAGGATTCCTTTGCGGAATGCCAGAGACTGTCTCCCTTTGATTTCATCCCGCCAAGCAGCGATCTCTGAGTGATCAAAACCAACGCGATCAGGGCAAATACGCCAAGCAGCACGCCGGTGCCTACCTTTCCCAGCGCCGGTGCGAGAACATAGCAGATTGTGCCGCCAATCACGCCGCCGCCCTGTTTTCCGGTCGCGCAGCGCGCGTAAAGCTTACCGATATGATACACGCCGCCATGCTCTCCTTCAAACAGGGCGGCGAAGCAGCAGATACACAAATACAGGAGCGCGCAGGAGCCAAACTTTATAGCTGCCAGCCGGCTTCCCTGATTGGAAATCCAGAACGCGCACGCCAAAAACAGCAGCAATGGGAACACCCACGCCGCGACTCCGAAAATGCCGAAGCAGATATCCGAGAACATGCTGCCGACAAAACCGCCGATCCCGAAAAAGCTGATAAACACAAAAATACAAAATGCCAGAATCAGCCACAATGCAGCTTCTCTGACAAGCGGCGAGCCGCCATACTCAGAAGTCTGAGCAGGTATATCTGTTACAGTTCCTGAACTGCTCCTGCCGCGCCTGGATGAGCCGGCAGGCGCAGTCCCGCGGCCGGACGATCCGCTCCCTGATGATTTGCCGCCAGAAACAGAAGCAGCCGTCTTTTTGCTCGTGCCGCGGCTGCTCGTAGAATTCCCCTTCTTTTTTTGCGCGGAGGATTGTGCTGATCCCGCCGCGGTCTTCTTTTTTTCAGCATTCGATGCCAAATCAAACTCCCCTTTCTTCCCCACTACATCTTAGGAGCTATACTGCGAATGGATAACTGTTCAGTGTCATCACAGCAGCATGAATGATAACATAACATCTTACAGAAGGAAGTGGGCTCCAATCGATATCACACCGACGACCGCGCAGTACACTGAAAAGTATATAAACTTTTTATTTCTTACGATCACCAGCATGGTCTTGATACAAACATATCCAACCAGCGCGGCGAAAATCATTCCAACCGCGTAAATCCCCACCTGCTGCGTACTGACAGGCTCTGAAATCACATCTCCGATTTCCAGCACAGCCGCGCCAAGTATCGCCGGTATGGAAAGTATAAACGAATACTTCACGGCAAAACGCCGATCCAGTCCGCAGAGCAGACAGACCGCGATCGTCGTTCCAGAACGAGAAAGTCCGGGCAGCGTCGCGCATCCTTGTGCCGCGCCGATCAGCAGAGCATCCCTGCAGCCCGTATCCCGCGGCAGCTTTGAGCCTTCCTGCACCGTATCCGCCATCAACAGCAATACTGCCGTAATCAACAGACAGATCCCGGGAATCAGCAGAGTATCAGACGCGTCCGATATCAGTTTTTTCCCGAGATAGCCGATAACCGCCGTCGGAATAGTAGAAATCAGTACCAGCAGCACAAATTTCCGATAGCTGTTGCGGATCATCTTTTTGTATTTCAGAGAGGTTTTATGTATCCTGTTAAGAATCAGGATCCGGAGATTGTAGAACATGTCTCCAATCATAAATACAGCCTCCCGGATCATCTTCCAGATGTCCTTGCGGTACACCAGGAAGACAACCACAAGAGTCCCGATATGAAGCATGATATCAAAAAGCATACCGCCGTCTGTCTCAACATGGAAAATATTCTCCAGTATGGCAAGATGGCCAGAGCTGCTGACCGGCAGAAATTCGGTCAGGCCCTGCACAATTCCTAATAAAATCGACTGAAAGATTGTCATGGCTGCCTCCGAGACGAGCAATTAAATTTGTCAAAATCTCATTGATTTATGCTGTATGACTGCGTACACCGGCCAATTAATTCATGGAGTTTCGCGAGCGCTTCTCCGATCCCGCCGATCTCGTCAATCAAACCTTCTTTTACAGCTTCCCCTCCTACAAGGATCGTTCCAAGATCCTTTGTAAGAATCCCGGTATCCAGCATAAGCTCCTCGAGCCGGTCTCTGGACGCCCTGGAATGGTCGCTGATAAAGCCCAGAATACGATCCTGCATCTGTTTAAAATAATCGTAGGTCTGGGGCGCGCCTATCACGGTGCCATTCATGCGAACCGGATGAATCACCATCGTGCCGGTCTTTACAATAAAGGAATAATTGGTCGACACAGCGATCGGTACACCTATAGAATGGCTGCCTCCGAGTACCAGTGATACGGTGGGTTTGCTTAATGAGGCAATCATTTCCGCGATCGCCAGTCCCGCCTCAACATCTCCGCCAACCGTATTGAGCAGAATCAATAATCCCTCAATGCGCGGATCCGCCTCAATCTCCGCCAGTTTCGGCAGCACATGCTCATATTTTGTTGTTTTCGAATTGCCGGGAAGACAATCATGTCCCTCGATCTCTCCGATAACGGTCAGCAGATGAATCCTTCCATGCAGCGACACTTCCCCGGTATCCCGGATCGCCTCACGCCGCGCTTTTTCCACATCCTGCGCGGCTTTCGGATCACGCTGACTGCCTGTTTCCCGCGAGCCGTCCTTATTCCATGAGCCTGCTGTATTCTCCGAACAATCTGTCCTCCGCGGAACGTTGGAATCCTGCAAGTCTTTCTGCTCCTGTCCCTGATCTGCGTATACCTGAACCATATATATTCTCCCTCCTGGAATCTCCTGATGCTTACACTCCGACAATCGGATGTTCTGGAGGATAGTATGCCCAAAAGGGAAATGATTATGTATATCAGCGTCTGTCGACAGAAAATCTATTGTTTCCCGCTGTGAAAATATTCCTTTTGCAGAGTATGCACCATGTCAACATAATGTTCCAGGCAGTCTTCTTTCCTGCCGTCCTCAATCATGGAAATACAGGGCGCAAGCCATTCGTCCCAGATGGAACGATAGATCGTCTCCGCGTCCGGCTGCTGATCAATATGCTTCACAATACTGGGAGCCTTATCATAATACTCCAGGATCAGTTCCTCCCCGCCGGGGCTTTTCGCAAGATAGGTATCACGATATTCCCGCAGAGTGGTCAACTCATAGCAATCGTCCGGTTTCCCAAATGTCCGGCAGACCGCCGTCGTAATATAGCACCAGTTCTTATGAAAGCCGGCCTCAATTGTGGAAAAATCAGCTGCCTGTATATTGTTTTTCGGAAACTGCCGCTTCCAGGAAGCGACCATACAATCGGCAAGAGGTTTGGAAGACTCGCCGTGGAACTCCAGTACCATGGGCAGGACAAAGACAGCCATGACCATATTCAGATCCATCAGCAGGTGCTCCCTCCTGCTCTTGCGGGTGCACTGATCAAGCTGTTCCTGCGCGTAAGCAGTCAGAGCGTCGGCCAGCTCTGTCAGAAATTTTTCTCCGCCGGCCTCCGTCTTGTAGTGCTTCTCAACCGCGTCAAAAACCGAAACGTTTTCCTGATACATTTTCTGGAAAGCATCCGTGTAGGTCTTTTTCTGAAAATTATCCATTACGCTGCCATCACAGCAGTCAAGGAGCCTGGGGATTCCTTCCATACTTATCTGATAATCGTCCATATTCTCACTCTTCCAGATTTGTGTAAACTGCCTGCACATCATCGTCATCGTCCAACAGATCCAGCGTACGGTTCAACTGTCTGATATCTGCCTCATCTGTCAGCGCAACATAGGTCTGCGGAATCATTGTAACCTCGGCAGAGGCCATCGCAATCCCCTCGTCCTCCAGTTTCTGGCGTACCTGACTGAAATCATCCGGATCGGTCAGGATTTCAAAGCTGTCCTCTTCCTCCGAAAAATCCTCCGCGCCGGCATCCAGAGCCATCATCATCAGATCGTCCGGATCCATGTCGCACTCCTCACGGTCAATAATGATCTGCCCCTTTTTATCAAACATGTACGAGACGCACCCCTGTGTACCGATCGTGCCGCTTCCTTTTGTAAACGCGTTGCGGACATTTGAATAGGTACGGTTTTTATTATCTGTGAGTGCCTCAACGATAATCGCGATCCCGCTCGGGCCATAGCCTTCATATGTCACATACTCGTAATTGACATTTCCCATCTCGCCGGCAGCCTTCTTGATGCCGCGGTCGATGGTGTCATTCGGCATGTTATTCGCCTTCGCTTTCGCGATCACATCACGAAGACGGCTGTTATTCGCCGGATCCGGACCGCCCTCCTTTACCGCGACCGCGAGCTCGCGCCCGATAATCGTAAAAATTTTTCCTTTAGCCGCATCGTTTTTTTCTTTTTTGTGCTTAATATTCGCAAATTTAGAATGCCCTGACATATCATCCTGTCTCCTTTTTCATTCATAAAATGAAATGATACAGCGAATACCGCATGTTATGCGCTCTTTTGCATCATTTCCCGTAACAGGATAACATTTTCGTGTTCGTTCGTCAAGAGTAACTGTTCAGTGCCAGCGCCAAAGAATAAAAAGCTGTGGTTTAACCGAATCCCAGATTTTTTGCC
>JAJBVE010000146.1 GCA_020859995.1 Clostridiales bacterium | reverse complement strand
ACCGAAAAAGAAAACACGCTGATAATTAGGGGAAATTTAGGAAGCTTTGTCTTTTCATCCGCTTCCCGCTGTTTCCATAGATTATCCATTGATTTGTTTGATCAAGCCCTCGACCTATTAGTACAGATCAGCTCAATACGTTGCCGTACTTACACCTTCTGCCTATCAACCTCGTAGTCTTCAAGGGGTCTTACTGCTTTTAGCATGGGAAATCTTATCTTGAGGGGGGCTTCACGCTTAGATGCCTTCAGCGTTTATCCCTGCCAAACTCGGCTACTCTGCCGTGGCGTTGGTCGCCAACAGATACACCGGAGGTTCGTCCATCCCGGTCCTCTCGTACTAAGGACAGCTCCTCTCAAATTTCCTGCGCCCACAACGGATAGGGACCGAACTGTCTCGCGACGTTCTGAACCCAGCTCGCGTACCGCTTTAATGGGCGAACAGCCCAACCCTTGGGACCTGCTTCAGCCCCAGGATGCGATGAGCCGACATCGAGGTGCCAAACCTCCCCGTCGATGTGAACTCTTGGGGGAGATAAGCCTGTTATCCCCAGGGTAGCTTTTATCCGTTAAGCGATGGCACTCCCACGTGTTACCACCGGATCACTAAGTCCTACTTTCGTATCTGCTCGAACCGTCGCTCTCGCAGTTAAGCCTTCTTCTGCCTTTACACTCTTTGAATGGTTTCCAATCATTCTGAGAAGACCTTTGAGCGCCTCCGTTACTCTTTCGGAGGCGACCGCCCCAGTCAAACTGCCCGACTAACAATGTCCCCCTCCCGGTTCACGGGAGCAGGTTAGAAATCCGGTATTATAAGAGAGGTATCCCAACAGCGGCTCACAGACTACCGAAATAATCTGCTCTCAGCCTCCCTCCTATCCTGTGCATACAATACCAAACTCCAATATTAATCTGCAGTAAAGCTCCATGGGGTCTTTCCGTCCTGTTGCGGGTAACCAGTATCTTCGCTGATTCTTCAATTTCACCGGGCGTGTTGTCGAGACAGCGCTCAAATCATTACACCTTTCGTGCGGGTCAGAACTTACCTGACAAGGAATTTCGCTACCTTAGGACCGTTATAGTTACGGCCGCCGTTTACCGGGGCTTGAGTTCAAAGCTTCGAGACGTATCTCTAACCTCTCCCTTTGACCTTCCGGCACCGGGCAGGCGTCAGCCCCTATACATCACCTTTCGGTTTTGCAGAGACCTGTGTTTTTGCTAAACAGTTGCTTGAGCCTCTTCTCTGTGACCAACCTTCGTTGGCTCCCCTTATCCCTAAGTTACGGGGTCATTTTGCCGAGTTCCTTAACAACACTTCTCCCGTCGGTCTGTGGATTTTCTCCTCGTCTACCTGTGTCGGTTTGCGGTACGGGTACGTATATCGCTATAGCGGCTTTTCTCGGCAGTGTGGATTCAGAGACTTCGCTACTTTTCTTCGCTCCCTTACACTTCAGCAATATCAGCAGCGGATTTGCCTACTGCTTAAACCTTTGTGCTTCGCCGGGTCTTTCCTTTCCCCGGTTCTCTTATCCTCCTGCGTCCCCACAGTTCTGAATATACGCAGTACAGGAATTTCAACCTGTTATCCATCGGTTACGTCTTTCGACCTCATCTTAGGCCCCGACTTACCCTGAGCAGATCAGCTTTACCCAGGAAACCTTAGACATTCGACCTATATGATTCTCACATATATCTCGCTACTCATTCCGGCATTCTCCCTTCTGTTTCGTCCACGTTTGCTTTCGCTTTACGCTTCTTCCTTACAGAATGCTCCTCTACCGCTTACCTTTGTAAGCCCGTAGCTTCGGCGGCGTGTTTTAGCCCCGGACATTTTCGGCGCAAAACCTCTCGACCAGTGAGCTGTTACGCACTCTTTAAATGTGTGGCTGCTTCTGAGCCAACATCCTGGTTGTCTGTGAAATCTCACATCCTTTTCCACTTAACACGCACTTTGGGGCCTTAGCTGTCGATCTGGGCTGTTTCCCTTTTGACTACGAAACTTATCTCACGCAGTCTGACTCCTATACATCATCTATATGGCATTCTGAGTTTGATATGACTTGGTATCCTTTTGGGGACCCGCATCAATTCAGTGCTTTACCTCCATTAGACTAATATAAGGCTAGCCCTAAAGCTATTTCGAGGAGAACCAGCTATCTCCGAGTTCGATTGGAATTTCTCCGCTATCCACAGGTCATCGCCACCTTTTTCAACAGATGTGCGTTCGGTCCTCCATTACCTTTTACGGTAACTTCAACCTGCCCATGGATAGGTCACCCGGTTTCGGGTCTATATTAACAGACTAGACGCCCTATTTAGACTTGGTTTCCCTTCGGCTCCGAAGCTTGACTTCTTAACCTTGCCTGTCACTATAACTCGCCGGACCGTTCTACAAAAAGTACGCCGTTGAGGATCGTGTCCTCTTCGACTGTTTGTAAACAAAGGGTTTCAGGTTCTCTTTCACTCCCCTCCCGGGGTTCTTTTCACCGTTCCTTCACAGTACTGTTTCGCTATCGGTCATCAAGGAATATTTAGGGTTGGAGGGTGGTCCCTCCTGCTTCCGACGGGGTTTCACGTGTCCCGCCGTACTCCGGATACTGCTGTCTGCCCTCAGATTTCGCCTACCGGACTTTCACCGTCTTTGGTCTGCTTTCCCAAAACAGTTCGGCTATCTTCTTGCAATAACGTTTGCAGTCCACAACCCCGAGATGCAAGCATCCCGGTTTGCCCTCTTTCCCGTTCGCTCGCCGCTACTTAGGAAATCGATTTTTCTTTCTCTTCCTGCCGCTACTTAGATGTTTCAGTTCACGGCGTTCCCTCCCGCAGGCTATTTATTTACCTACGGGTGACTGAGGTTTGCTCAGCCGGGTTTCCCCATTCGGAGATCTCCGGATCACTGGCTGTGTGCGCCTCCCCGAAGCATTTCGCTGCTTTCTGCGTCCTTCATCGGTTCTTGATGCCAAGGCATTCACCCTTTGCTCTTTCAGCTTGATCATTTTTATAAATGTTCATTAAATAAACTTAAATAAACACTTATCAGCTGTTCTCTTGAGCTTATTAATCGCTAAGATTAATTGTTATATGTGATAATCCATTAAAATTTTATGAGAAGTCTGACTTTTTTCAGTCAGTTGTTTACTCCGTGAAATTGGTTATTTTCTTCAGAACTTTTGCCTTACGGCAAAAGCGGTCTTGCGACCGTCGGATTTCTTTCCGATTCCATACGGAAAAACCGAAAAAGATTTTACTCTTTCTCGTTAAAGATAAATATATCTATCTTCTTTTTGATAAAATTTTACCTCGTTATCGTTGTGTTTTTCTTTATTCGGTTTTCAAGGTGCA
>JAJBVE010000042.1:20613-26786 GCA_020859995.1 Clostridiales bacterium | reverse complement strand
TTGGAAAAAATCGGGAATTCGTGCAGGCTTCAGCTTTTTATTCTTTGCCGCTGATTATTTCATAAAACGCTTGTGTGATTTGACAGAGTGTGCTAGAATGAAAAAAGTTGTGAATTGAAATAAGGGAACAGAATGGGAGATTTACAAATGAAGGGATTTTCGAAACTACTGATATTTGCTGCCATGGTTGTACTGGGAGCTTTTCTTTGCGTGCAGGGAGTCTCTGCGGCTAAGGTACAGACAGGCTGGCAGACAGTTGATGGATATACTTATTATTATAAGTCTGACGGCACGATGAAGACAGGTCTTTTAAAGTATAAGAATCAATACTATTATCTGCGCAAGAAAGCGGATGAGGATGGACCGAAGGGGAGCATGGTCACTGGTTTTTATACAATCGGAGACGATACGTACTATTTTGCGGAGGATGGGGTCCGCCAGACAGGCTGGCAGACAATCGACAGTAAAATATACTATTTTTATACGACTGGCACAGTCGGAGCGATGGCAACCGGACGAGTGCAGATCGGAAACTATTATTATTATTTTACTTCCGCGGGTAAGATGAAGACCGGCTGGGTGACAGTTGGCAGCAAAAAATATTATTACAAGAAATCAGGCGATGTAGGCTCGACAAAGGGAAAGGGACTTACCGGCTGGAATAAGATCAGCGGGTATTACTACTATTTTAATTCAAACGGAGTGCTGAAAACAAGCTGTTGGATCAGTTCGAAATATTATGTGGATGAAAACGGCCGCAGACTGGTAAGCACAGTGACTCCGGATGGCTATCTGGTTGACTCGAAGGGTGTCAAAGGGTCTCTCGCGAAGGGCTGGATAGAGATTGACGGTAAGTATTATTATTACAAGTCCGGGACAAAGGTAACCGGCTGGATGAAATCCGGCGGATATTACTATTATATGGATGCGGACGGTGTGCGGCAGACTGGCTGGCTGACACTGAAAAAGAAGACCTACTATCTGGATTCAGATGGCAAACGTCAGACCGGATGGGTTACGATTGATTCCAAACGGTATTATTTTAATGAAAAAGGTGTTATGCAGACAAGCACTACGATAGATGGCGTGGCAATTGATGAGAACGGAGTCGCGACGACTGCCCGCGTTTTGTTGGTAGCTGGTCACGGGCAGGGCGATGTCGGCGCTATGGCCAAGATCAGCGGGACTACCTATTATGAGTCTACGCTGACACGCGAGCTGGCAACGCTGGTTTATAAGGCACTGACTTCTTCCGGCAAGGATATTGCGGTCACAATGTATGATCAGGATTACAATCTTTACACGACAATGTATAACCTGACCTATTACAGCAAGGTGACCGGTCCATCCGTTACCTGGACCGACTACGATTATGTACTGGAAATTCATTTTAACGCAGGCGTCTCTGATTTAAGCGGAAACGGTAAATACACCGGTACGGCGATGCTGGTCCGCAATACGAAAACAGATACCACGATTGATAAGGCAATCGCGAAAAATATAAAGAGCCTTGGCTTTTCGTACTGGTCGGACGGGCTTGTCAGACGCAGCGGCCTTTTAAATATGAATCTCTGTGAGAAGGCGGGAGTCTCTTATGGCTTGCTGGAGACTGCGTTTATTGACGATAAAGACGACATGACATTTTATAATAAAAATAAATCCAAATTCGCGTCAGCAATAGCGAATGGTATCCTTACCGGGTTGGGGCTGTAGGTTGGCGCGCCCGGATCTGGATTATATGTTGCCGGCAGCGGGACACTGATATCCAAGACTATTAGATTATTTATTTTGAATACAGGCAGGAGAGACGACATGAAAAGAAGGGTATTATCATTACTGGTAGACAACACATCCGGTGTGCTCAGCCGAGTGGCGGGGCTGTTTAGCAGACGGGGCTACAATATTGACAGTCTTACGGTAGGAGAGACCATGGATCCGCGGTATTCGCGCATGACCATCGTGGCGAGCGGAGATGAGCAGACTCTGGACCAGATCATGAAGCAGCTGGCAAAGCTGATTGATGTGGTGGATATTAAGGTCCTGAGTGAAGAAAACAGTGTCTGCAGGGAGCTGATCCTGGTGAAAGTGCGTGTAGATGTGCATGAGCGTCAGGATATTATTACTATGGCGAATGTGTTCCGCGGCAGGGTAGTCGATGTCGGTCAGGACTCTCTGATTATTGAGCTCACCGGGCAGCAGTCAAAGCTGGATGCTTTTCTGCGGCTGCTGGAAGGCCATGAGATCCTGGAACTGGCGCGTACAGGTATAACAGGACTTTCCCGCGGAGCGGATGATGTAAGATATCTGTAGAGATGATAGAACCCAGGGATCTGAGCATGCGGTTTCGCGGCGGCTCCTGGCTTCTATAATCATAGATTTGGCGGACGGCAGAGCGGATCTGTCATCTGCCGGGATCCTATCAAAAAGTACCAGTCGTACTAATTTTTTAAGAATGTGAGGAAAAAGAAAATGGCAGCAAGGATTTTTTACCAGAAGGACTGTAATCTTTCGCTCCTTGAGGGAAAGACGATCGCGATTATTGGCTATGGCAGCCAGGGACATGCCCACGCGCTGAACGCGAAGGAGTCCGGATGCAATGTTATCATCGGACTTTACGAGGGGAGCCGTTCCTGGAGCAAAGCGGTAGAGCAGGGCTTTGAGGTATATACGGCGGCGGAAGCAGCGAAAAAGGCAGACATCATTATGATCCTGATTAATGATGAGAAGCAGGCAGCCATGTACAAAAAGGACATTGAGCCGAACCTGGAAGAGGGGAACATGCTGATGTTCGCCCATGGGTTTAATATTCATTACGGATGCATTGTTCCGCCGGCAAATGTTGATGTTACAATGATCGCTCCGAAGGGACCGGGGCATACGGTTCGCAGCGAGTATCAGGCCGGCAAGGGTGTTCCCTGCCTGGTAGCGGTGGAGCAGGATGCGACTGGTAAGGCATTGGATATCGCGCTTGCTTACGCGCTTGCGATTGGCGGAGCAAGAGCCGGTGTTCTGGAGACAACGTTCCGTACAGAGACCGAGACCGATCTCTTCGGTGAGCAGGCAGTTCTTTGCGGCGGTGTCTGCGCTCTGATGCAGGCTGGCTTTGAGACATTGACTGAGGCTGGTTATGATCCGAGAAACGCGTATTTTGAGTGCATTCATGAGATGAAGCTGATCGTTGACCTGATCTATCAGTCTGGATTTGCCGGAATGCGCTATTCGATTTCCAATACGGCTGAATACGGCGATTATGTGACCGGACCGAAGCTGATCACTGAGGAAACTAAGAAGACCATGAAGAAGATTCTCTCTGATATCCAGGACGGTACCTTCGCGAAGGATTTCCTGCTGGATATGTCCTCCGCAGGCGGACAGGTTCATTTCAAGGCTATGCGTAAAAAAGCTGCTGAACATCCGTCAGAAATCGTAGGAGCGGAAGTGCGCAAGCTGTACAGCTGGAGCGATGAGGACAAGCTGATCAACAACTAAAGCAGACCACGCGCGGACGCGAAGGAGCGGAACTGTTCAGCAATGACTATCACCGTTGATTCTGGCGCGTCACGAAATGGATTCTGCCGGGTTTGGGCTTATTTTAAGAACTGTTTTCGGGTATTTCCCAGGATGGATTCAGACAAAAGAGGCTGCGAAAGAAATGCGGCCTCTTTTACGTTTACAGCATACCAAATCCGACAGCATCCACGCAGAATGGGAAAGGAAGACAAAAACCATGGGAATGACAATGACACAGAAGATCCTTGCAGCAGCGGCGGGACTGGATTCGGTGGAAGCTGGTCAGCTGATTGAGGCGCAGCTGGATCTGGTGCTTGGTAATGATATTACGTCGCCGGTGGCCATTCATGAGATGGACAGATTCAAAGAGCAGAAGGTCTTTGATAAAGATAAGATTGCTCTTGTAATGGATCATTTTATCCCGAACAAGGATATCAAATCGGCGGAGCATTGCAAATGCGTGCGGGAATTCGCCTGTAAGCATGAGATTACAAACTATTTTGACGTAGGGCAGATGGGAATTGAACACGCGCTTTTGCCGGAGCAGGGACTGACCGTTGCCGGTGATGTGATTATCGGCGCGGACTCTCATACCTGTACGTACGGCGCGCTGGGGGCTTTTTCGACCGGTGTCGGCAGTACGGATATGGCGGCCGGTATGGCGACTGGAAAAGCATGGTTTAAGGTGCCTGGAGCAATTCGGTTCAACCTGACTGGTAAGCCTGCGAAATGGATCAGCGGTAAAGATGTGATCCTTCATATTATTGGATTGATCGGAGTGGATGGCGCCTTGTACCGTTCCATGGAGTTTGCAGGGGATGGTATTGCTTATCTGTCGATGGACGACAGGTTTACCATTGCCAATATGGCGATTGAGGCAGGCGGAAAGAATGGCATTTTCCCGGTGGACGATGCAGCGATTGCTTATATGAAAGAGCACTCGAAGCGGGAATATCGGATTTTTGAAGCAGATCCGGACGCGGTTTACGAAGAAGAATACACCATTGATCTGAGTACACTTAAACCCACTGTGTCTTTCCCGCATCTTCCGGAAAATACGAAAACGGTAGATGAGATTACAGAGGATATTACGATTGATCAGGTCGTGATTGGTTCCTGTACGAATGGACGGATCAGTGACCTGCGCATAGCCGCGGAGATTCTGAAAGGCCGCAAGGTGAAGAAGAACCTGCGCTGCATTGTCATCCCGGCGACGCAGGCGGTTTACCTGCAGGCAATGGAAGAGGGTCTGCTGAAGATCTTTATCGAGGCGGGCGCAGCCGTCAGCACACCTACCTGCGGTCCATGTCTGGGAGGCTATATGGGTGTATTGGCGGATAAGGAGCGTTGTGTTTCTACGACAAACCGGAATTTTGTCGGCCGTATGGGTCATGTGGGCTCTGAGGTTTACCTGGCAAGTCCGGCAGTGGCCGCGGCAAGTGCCCTGACCGGGAAAATTTCATCCCCTGAGGAGGTGTGTTAAATGAAAGCGGAAGGCAGAGTATTTAAATATGGCGATAACGTAGACACGGATGTGATTATTCCGGCCCGCTACCTGAACTCCTCAGATCCGGCAGAGCTGGCGACTCATTGCATGGAGGATATAGATAAGGAATTTGTCCATAAAGTGCAAAAAGGCGATATTATCGTGGCAAATAAAAATTTTGGCTGTGGCTCTTCCAGAGAGCATGCGCCGATTGCCATCAAAGCCGCGGGTGTCGGCTGCGTCATTGCGGAGACATTTGCGCGTATTTTTTACCGGAATGCGATCAATATCGGACTGCCCATCATCGAGTGCCCGGAGGCTGCCCGGGGGATTGACGAAGGGGACCTGGTAGAAATTGATTTTGACAGCGGCATGATCTATGACCGCACAAAAAATACCGAATATAAAGGACAGGCATTCCCGGAATTTATGCAGAAAATAATCCGCGCGGAAGGTCTGATCAATTATATCAACGGAACAGAATAAAAAAATATCTTTCTTGTTTGATTTTTGAAAGCCGTGTGCTATAATCATTTTATCGTGCGGCAGGAAACTACAACTGCTGAGGAACTTTTCCTGCAGCATTGCCGTTCGTAATAGTAACTGAAAATTTATAAGCATTTGCGAGAGGAGATCGGTGCAATGAAAAAGGCGACCATGTTTGTGCTGGCGGCTGCTCTGACGCTGTCTCTCTCTGGCTGCGGCTCCAATAATAAGGAGACTGAGGCAGAGACACAGGCAGCAACTGAGGCGGTTACGGAGGCAGCAGAAACGGAGACGGAGACGTTGGCTGTCGAGACTGAGAAAGTAACCGAGGCAGAGACCGAGGCAGAAACGGAAGCGGAGACCGAGGATGTAACCGAGGCCGAAACCGAAACGGAGACGGAAGAAGAAACAGCAGCCGAAACCGAGGCGGAGACCGAGGAAGTAACTGAGGCAGAGACGGAGGAATCGACTGAAGAAGCAACTGAAGTGGCCACAGAAGAAGCGACAGAGGAAGCAACCGAAGCGGTCACAGAAGAAGCAACTGAGGAAGTAACCGAAGCGGTCACCGAGGAAGCGACCGAGGAAGTAACCGAAGCAGCTACAGAGGAAGCAACCGAAGCAGCAACATAGGAAGCAACAGAAGCAGCGACGGCAGCAGCAACGGCGGAAGCGACAGAGGAGGCGACGGCGG
>JAJBVE010000042.1:0-20603 GCA_020859995.1 Clostridiales bacterium | reverse complement strand
CCCTCACATACCCACCCACCCACCCCGCTCCCGCAGCCGCCCGCTATGCTTCTCTCGATGACGTACCCGAAGCAGCCACCGATGAAGCAACCGATGCAGCTACAGAGGAAGCAACTGAAGCAGCGACAGAGGAAGCAACCGAAGCAGCTACAGAGGAAGCCACAGAGGAAGCAACTGAAGCAGCCACTGAGGAAGTGACAGAGGAAGCAACCGAAGCAGCTACAGAGGAATCGACTGAGGAAGTAAACGAAAAAGACAAAGTAGAAGTCGCGGATGCAGCAAACGAAAAAAAAATGTTATGGAGAGGGGGAGAGACGGCAGCGGAAGTGATGTCCTATGACGAGTACATAGCGGCAGACCTGGATTCTCTCGTAGTGGTAGAAACCTATGTACAGGCAAAACAGTCCTGGTGGGATGACACAGCAACCGTGTACACACAGGATGAGGACGGCGCTTACTTCCTGTATAACATGGCCTGCTCAGAGGAAGACTATGAACTGCTTGAGGTTGGTACAAAGATTCTCGTAACCGGCTATAAGTCTGAGTGGTCCGGCGAAGTAGAAATTATCGACGCGTCCTTTGAGATCGTAGATGACGGCGAGACCTTCATCGCTGAGACACTGGATGTGACTGAACTTCTCGGAACGGACGAGCTCGAAGAGCATCAGAACGAGTATGTATCCTTCACAGGTATGACCGTAGAGGCATCTGAGGATGCGGATGGAAATGAAGCTGCGTTCCTGTATGCGTGGGATGGCTCCGGTACAGATGGCGATGACCTGTACTTCAACGTATCTTACAACGGAGAAACCTATACCTTTACGGTAGAATCGTATCTTTGCGACAACACCACAGAAGTGTATCAGGCGGTGACGGAGCTGAACGTAGGCGATGTCATCGACATGGAAGGCTTCCTGTACTGGTATGAAGGCGTAAATCCGCACATCACTTCTGTAGTTGTGACTGAAGCTGCAGCCGAAGAAGTAACAGAAGCTGCAACCGAGGAAGCAACAGAAGCCGCGACTGAAGAAGCAACGGAAGCTGCAACCGAGGAAGCAACAGAAGCCGAGACCGAAGAAGCAACCGAGGCGACCGCAGAAGTCATGTCTTACGACGAATATATCGCCGCGGATATGGATACGCTGGTAGTTGTAGAAACTTATGTACAGGCGAAACAGTCCTGGTGGGATGACACAGCGACCGTTTATACTCAGGATGAGGACGGCGCGTACTTCCTGTACAACATGGCTTGCTCAGAGGAAGACTATGAACTGCTTGAGGTTGGTACAAAGATTCTCGTAACCGGTTATAAGTCTGAGTGGTCCGGCGAAGTAGAAATTATTGACGCGTCCTTTGAGATTGTAGATGACGGCGAGACCTTCATTGCCGAGGCACTGGATGTGACTGAGCTTCTCGGGACGGACGAGCTCGAAGAGCATCAGAACGAGTATGTATCCTTCACAGGTATGACTGTTGAGGCATCTGAAGATGCGGATGGAAATGAAGCAGCGTTCCTGTATGCGTGGGATGGATCCGGCGAGGATGGAGACGATCTGTATTTCAATGTATCATATAACGGAGAGACCTATACCTTTACGGTAGAATCTTATTTGTGCGATAATACCACAGAAGTATATCAGGCAGTGACTGAACTGAATGTCGGAGATGTCATCGACATGGAAGGGTTCCTGTACTGGTATGAAGGCGTAAATCCGCACATTACATCCGTGTCGGTAGTTGAGGCAGCCGGGACAGATGAGGCTGATACAGAGGCAGCCGCTGAGACAGAGTCTGAGACAGATGCGCAGTAAGAAACATGGAAGATGCAGATTGTTTTGACTGACAGAATAATCTCATATCATTCCGAAAGAATCGGTTAACAGAAGGGATGCAGACGTATGATCTGCATCCCTTCTTTATGCACAGAGCCGGGCAAGGCATATCCCATGCGAAGCGTGGGATGCCACCCGGCGAGGGAGTTTTGCGGCTAAAGCCGCACCCGGCTCGCGCAGGCGGATAGGGGAGAAAAGCGTTCCCCTATCCGATTGATGCGCAGGGGCGCGTAAGGAGTTTTGCGGATAAAAAGCGAATCTGGAAGACAAGCTTTTCTTTTAATCGGATCTGATTGCTGCTTTTTCAAAAAACAGTCCGGTCAGGAACCAGATCGGCGCGTAATCAAGCCGGATTACACCGTTTACCTGCCAGGGCGAGTCGCTGTAATCCCAGGGGCATCGCCCTCTTTTTTTCAGCCAGCTGCCAGAGACAAATTCTACGGTGAAAATGCAGATCATGTAGATGAATCCTCGCGTGAGAGTGCTGAAGTTTTTCAGTGCATGCGAGAGGGGAGCAATCAGGGAGGCCATGCCGTAAATAGGGAACATACGCAGCGAGGAAAACCCCATCAGCTTCGGATCTCGTTTTAGAAAAGAATGCAGTCCGGTCCATAACACCTCCATGCACCAGCCGTACATTCCACAGCGGATAAACCGATTCTTCATAGCTTTATAGCCCTTTCTGATAGTAGATGATCTCAAATAAGAAGCTTCCAATATATCCGATAAGTTAGCGACAGAATCGCCATAATCTGGAGCATAATGAGAAGCGGTTTTCTTCTCATTATTTAACGTTTAGAATGAACATAGTGTGCGCAGTAAAAAAAGTTTTATGAATCCCAGATTTTGTCTGTGTTTTGCTTCATCGGAGACTGGTGAAGCGAATGTCATTTCGTTTGCGCGTGCGCCCGAAAAGAGAATATGTATTTGTTTGAAACAGGTCGACCGCAATCTTATTGGCTTTAGACGATGGGTTAATAAGTGAGCGAACGATTTGATGATGCCAGCAAAAGGAAATGATGGATTAAAGATAATAATAAAAACAACACGAAATAACGAATGAAAACAACATAAACAGACGTAAATTTTAAAAGAAAAACACAAAAACATTCAAAAAAAGGGCTTTTCAATCAGCAATAACTATGTTACAATAAAACAATCAGAACTCCACGTGGAAGAAATGAGGGATTTACATGGATAACAGGGAAGATCAGATCCGGATCGTACAGGAGACAGTTGCCGGCAAGGAGGTTACCCTTGCGCATGTGATGGGAGGTCCTGCTCCGATTATCTATCAGAAGCTGGGGATGAATCCGGCGATCGATTACCGTTCATCGGCGATCGGCATTATGAATATGACTCCGCCGGAGTCTGCTGTAATTGCTTCTGATATCGCGGTGAAGAGCGGGGATGTCTATCTGGGATTCGCGGATCGTTTTACGGGGACCCTGATCGTATCAGGAGATATTTCCGACGTCACGAGCGCACTTACGGAGGTCCTTCGCTATTTTAGAGACGAGCTTCATTATGTCGTGTGCCCGCTGACGAAACGGTGATTTGCAACCGGTGGTGAACGATCGGACACTGACATTCAGGATTGGGGATACATCGATGGATCGGAAATTATCAAGAGACGAATTTCTCCGTAAAATCTTTCAGGATTATGACAGCAGAAAGCCCGGGGAAACGCTCCGTCTGGTACGGGTGCGTGTTCCGAGCCGCGAGGTAAGCCTGGCGCATCTGATTGGTACATCTAGACGGGAGGTTTATCAGACTCTTGGTTTGCACATTGGAGTGCATGAAGGGGAAGACCATACAGGAGATACGCTTGGATTCATGAATTTTACGCCGTGGGAGGCAGTAGTTGTCGCGGCGGACATCGCGATCAAAAATGGAGGAGTGGAGATCGGTTTCCTGGATCGTTTTAACGGAGCGTTGATTCTGACCGGGAGACATGACGAGGTGCGCTCCTCCATCGAGGCGGTGACTGCTTTTTTCCGGGATGAACTGCATTTTCCTGTCTGTGATATTACAGAAAGCTGAATGGTTTCTGGCTGCTGAATTTGTGAGGCTATATCAAATGAAGAAAATGTTTCTGATGGGGAGAAGCGAGGCAGGGAAAACCTCGCTGACTCAGGTGATGAAGGGAGAGAAGCTTCATTACCAGAAAACACAATATACATACACGGGCGATGATATGATTGACACGCCGGGGGAGTATGCCGAGTCCAAACAGGTCGGCGTGGGACTTGCGTGCTTTTCATTTGAAGCGGATGTCGTGGCAATTGTGTGCGCGGCTGATGAACCATTTACGATTTTTACCTGTAATTGCAACGCGTTTCTTAATCGTCCGCTTATCGGGATTATTACGAAAGTAGATTCGCCCTACGCGAATATACCGATGGTGAGGCAGTGGCTGGAAAACGCTAATTGTGAACGGATTTTCTGTATCAATAATGTCACCGGAGAAGGTCTGGAAGAGCTTCAGGAGTATTTGAAAGACGATCCGGAGAAAATTACTATGGAAGAAGCCAAGGCGCGCCAGAGACTTGGTCTGCGCGACTGGGAAGAGAGAAAGTAAAAATAGAAAGTAAAAATAGAAAGAAGAAAGCCCCGGCTGTGAATCAGTCGGGGCTTTTGCTTTCGCATCTGTCAAAGCTTGTCGACTCAGGCAGTAACGAAATGACAGATACCTGAGCGGCTGTACTTAATTGTACTTTCTCTTGCGAGCGGCTTCAGATTTTTTCTTACGTCTTACGCTCGGCTTTTCATAATGCTCTCTTTTACGAATCTCCTGCTGAATGCCTGCCTTTGCGCAGTTTCTTTTGAAACGACGCAGAGCGCTGTCCAGTGATTCGTTTTCTTTTACGATGACATTTGACATTGTCTCACACCTAACCTCCCTCCAGCTGTAGATTGTGCAAGACACAACTGTCTGGAAATTTTTCGATTGCACTGCTATTAGTATACCATAAAATCGGCTTTCGTCAACTGCTTTTTCTGGAAAAATCATGTAGTGTTTTTGTTATTTTCTTACTGTCTGGATCATATACATATTTTAAGTGGTAATGGAAAAGTCGAGCGTGCTGCCATGAAAAAAATGTGGATCTGGATACTTGCTGTTTCTTTGAACTGGCACTGTTTAGCGTTTTCTATGATTTCACAGGCTGCGGAACCGGAGATTGAGACGCCGCACGCAGTTGTGATGGAAGTCTCAACGGGTACGATTCTGTATGAAAAGGGCGCGGACGAAGCCGTTCACCCGGCCAGTGTGACCAAAATCATGACGGTGCTTCTGATCTTTGAGGCAATTGAGAAAGGAGAGATCGCACTGACAGATGAGGTTACGACAAGCGCGTATGCGAAATCGATGGGCGGCTCTCAGGTTTATCTGGAGACCGGAGAGGTTCAGACAGTGGAAACGCTGCTGAAGTGTATTCTGATCGCCTCTGGAAACGACGCGGCGGTTACGATGGCTGAGGCAATTTCCGGATCAGAAGAAGCTTTTGTCCAACGCATGAACGAAAGAGCCGCGGAACTTGGAATGGAAAACACACATTTCGTTGATTGCTGCGGCCTTACGGAATCGGCAGAACATTACACATCCGCCCGAGATGTGGCGATTATGTCCCGGGAACTCTTATATCATTATCCGGAAGTGACAGAGTATTCGGACATCTGGATGGAGAATATTACGCACGAGACTGCGCAGGGAAGCAGTGTATTTACACTGACGAATACGAATAAGCTGCTGCGTGCGTATGACGGCTGCGACGGTCTGAAGACGGGCAGTACCAGTTACGCGAAATACTGCCTGAGCGCGACTGCCCTAAGAGACGGAATCCGCCTGATTAGTGTTGTCCTGACCGCGCCGGATACAAAAACACGCTTTGCTGAAGCAGCGCAGTTATTGAATTACGGCTTTTCCAACTGTTCCATGTATTACGACGAAGAGCCGCCCGCGCCGACGCAGATTTTTATCAGGGGAACGATTCAGGAAAACTATACCGTCTGTCCGGAGGGCACGTTTTCCTATCTGAGTACCACAGGCGAAGATTTTTCGCTGATAGAAACCTATTATGAATGGGATGAAAACATCGCTGCCCCGCTCTCTAAAGGCGATCAGGTAGGAAAATATGTGTATACACTGGATGGTGATATTATCGGCAGTGTACCCATCGTCATGGCAGAAGACGCGCGAAAAGCGGGATATCTGGATTATCTGAATCTGGCGTGGGAAAAATGGGCACTCTAAAAGAAACTGTTTGCTTAAAACCTGGAATATGCTATAATGTGAGCCGAAGAGATTTTCGCTGCTTGCAGCGGAAAATCTTGAGGCTCAACGAGCAGCAATGCTGCGAGTAAGAAAGTGAGCCGAAGAGATTTTCGCTGCTTGCAGCGGAAAATCTCGAGACTCAACGAGCAGCTAGCATCCCATGGCGCGAGCATAAAAATGGAAGGATAACGGACAAATGCCGGATTTTAAAGTCACAAAATACCGTATTCGTGTAGGAGAGGGGCACAGGGAACCGGATGCCCCGTTTTCGGCAGTCCTTTTAGCGGATCTCCATAATGCGTCTTATGGGAATAATAATGAGAGGCTGCTTGCGGAAATCCGCAATATTAATCCTGCGCTGGTCCTGGTCGCGGGCGATATGATTACTTCCGCGAAAGAGCCGCAGATGGACGCCGCAATCGCGCTGATGAATGAACTGACCCGGAAATATCCGGTTTATTACGCGAATGGCAATCACGAGAGCCGTTTGAAAGAGAAGTCTGAGGAACAGCAGGAGACATATGAAAAATATGCTTCTGCCATCCGCAGCTATGGGGTACACCTTCTGGAAAATACCTGTGAAACATTGGAAATTCACCATATGCCCATCTGCGTGTGGGGGCTGGAGCTGCCGTTGGAGTATTATGGACATTTTCATTCGGCACAGCCGACCGCTCAGATAATTGATGAGCTGCTTGGAAAACCGGACACAGCAGACTACCAGATTCTTCTGGCTCACAATCCCTGCCATTTTGAAGCTTATACTGCATGGGGCGCGGATCTGACACTTTCCGGTCATCTGCATGGAGGAATCATACGCCTTCCATTGCTGGGCGGACTGGTCAGTCCGCAGTGCCGCCTGTTTCCAAAGTATGACAGGGGACTGTTTTCCGAAGGAGACGCGAAGCTGGTTGTAAGCGCGGGCCTTGGCAGTCACTCCATTCCCCTGCGCATCAACAATCCGCCGGAGCTGGTGGTGCTGGATTTTGTGTAGAGCATCAGAACTGTGCTGTTAAGCGTCAGATAAAAGGTCATCATTTTCGACGGATGAATATTTGATTTTGCAATGTTAGGAAGGAAACTCCATGGAAATTCCTGTGAAACTGGACAAGTTTGAGGGCCCTCTGGACCTGCTTCTGCACCTGATTGAGAAAAATAAGGTCAGCATTTATGATATTCCGATCGCTCTGATTACGGATCAATACATGGAATACGTTGCCGGGCTGTCTGGAGAAAATCTCGATGTGATGAGTGAATTTCTGGTGATGGCGGCAACCCTTCTGGATATCAAGTCGCGTATGCTTCTGCCTGCTCCGGAGACGGAGGAGGAAGATGAGGCGGATCCACGCGAGGAGCTGGTACAAAAGCTTCTGGAATACAAAATGTATAAATACATGTCAGGTGAACTACGCGAGCGCATGGAAGATTCTGCCGGACATTATTACAAGGAACCATCGATTCCCGCGGAGGTTGAATCCTACCGGGAGCCGGTCGATCTGGACGCGCTGCTGGGCGATCTGACGCTGCAGAAGCTTTACGCGGTTTTCCGAGACATTATGAAGCGGCAGGAAAACCGGGCAGACCCGGTTCGCAGCCAGTTTGGCCGTCTGGAAAAGGAACAGGTCAATCTGGGTGAGACCATGCGCTATGTCAGCCGCTACATATTTGAGAAAAAGAATTGTACGTTTTTTGAGATCCTGTCCCTGCGAAAAGGCAAACAGTTCAAAATAGTTTCTTTTCTGACCCTTCTGGAGCTGATGAAAGAAGGCCGGGTAGCGGTGGATCAGCAGGAAGTCTTTTCTGATATCCGCCTTTCCTGGACGGGAAGCGCGGAAGAGGAAAATGTGGACGACTTTATTGGCGATTACGAATAAAGCAAACGAAGACATAATGAGTAGAGGATTTTAGAATGGACAGAAGGAAAGCGGAGGCTGCAATTGAGGCGATTCTTTTCGCGATGGGGGATTCCGTGGAGACAGCCAGACTTGCGGCAGCCATCGACCAGGATGTAGAGACGACAGAAAAACTGCTGCGTCACATGGCGGATCAATACCGGACCCAGGAACGTGGGATTGAGCTGACTGAACTGGACGGAGCCTGGCAGCTTTGTACCAAAAAGGAATTATATGAATATCTGATTCGCGTCGCGAAGCAGCCGCGCAAGGTCGTGCTGACGGATGTGGTGATGGAGACCCTTTCTATCATTGCTTATAAGCAGCCCGTTACAAAGATGGAGATCGAAAAAATCCGCGGCGTGAAGAGCGATCACGCAGTCAACCGTCTTGTCGAATATAATCTGATCCGTGAGGTAGGGCGTCTGGACGCGCCGGGGAGGCCGATTCTCTTTGGCACGACTGAAGATTTTCTACGGCATTTTGGCATGCGCTCACTTGAAGATCTTCCGGAAATCGATGTCGTACAGATGGAGGATTTTAAAGCAGAGGCGGAAGAAGAAGCCGGAGCCGAAGCAAAGGTGGATGTATAATATCTATGGAATGAACAGTCGGGTTCCTACATAAAATAAGGTGACAAGGGGACAGCCGGAGGAACCAATGGCGCGACTGAGCCGGACGATGATTCCTGTACTTTTGTTTCTGGGGAGCGCGCTCCTTTTTGGAAGCGCTCTTCCAGGATTACTGGATATGGGGAGCGGCAGATACGCGAGCCTTGCCAGTTTATATGGCTTTCAAATCTATGAAAACCGTTCTATAGATTTCAAGAACCTGTTTTTCTATATTAGTTCCATCAGGCTGCGCACACTTTTAATCCTGTGGCTCAGCAGTTTCTCAACAATCGGCTTTCTGTTTCATCTTGGCTATGGCTGGTGGCTGACCGCGTCTGGAGCAATGCTTCTGGCGCTCTTCGGACTGCGGGATGGATTTGAAGGCATTCTGAAATTTGCCGTCTGCCTGTTTCCACAGTGGATTTTCTACGGCATTCTCTGGAAAAAGGAGATTATATTCTGGTTACGGCGGCAGGGCCGATGGGAAAGAAAGCCCGTGGACAGGGAAATCCATCAAAGCGCCGGAGCATACAGATTTGCGATGGCGGCAAATCTGTCGGAGATGATGTCACTGGCAGTGATCTGCCTTTTAGGATGTGCCTGCGAGGCCTTTCTGGGAAGCTGGACATTGCAGCTTTATCTGGAACTGTGAGAATTCCGATGGGAATCATCTGCCTGATTTCGTGCGGCTTAAGCGGGAATGCTTTCCGGATACTATGAAATCTGTACCATGATTTTCCGGCGGAAATCCGGAAAGGGAGGAAACAGAAGATGAAATCATTACGTACAATTTTGAAAAAGGACGCTCGGGATGCGAAAACCCGAACTTTAAAAACGTATGACCTGGCTCTTTATAAGCCGGTATTGAAATGCAGCATATGCAACGGAGAGCGGGTGGCCGGGTTTCGAAACCGGCAGACCGGGAAATTTGAAGAAGTGACCTGTATCAGAAATGACAGGGAGCTTGACGAATTTCTCATACAGTTTGGGCTGGATCATATTGATAAAGAATATTGACTGTTAACGACAGAATCGTCAGATTCTGGAGTGCTATGGGAAGCAGTTTTCTTTCCATAACATCTTTTTAGAACATAAATGCCGCAGACAGGACAGGGACAGGATATGGAACGCAATGAAATTTTGAAAATATATGGCACAGATTTTCAGGAAATGACCCGGAAGCTGCTGGAACAGGCAGATCTGCGCGCGATTTTGCCGGAAAAAAAAGACAGCCGCATCGGTATCAAGCCGAACCTGGTTTCAGCGTCCGAAGCTTCCTATGGAGCGACGACGCATCCGGAGATCGTCTCCGGAATTATTGAATATTTACAGCAGCATGGATATCGGAATCTGGTGATCGCCGAGGGATCCTGGGTCGGAGAGAGGACGTCAGAGAGCGCGCGGGTGTGCGGTTATGATAAGCTGGCGCAGAAGTATGGTGTAGAATTTTTTGACACCCAGAAGGATTCTTCTTTTGAAAAAGACTGCGCGGGCCTGAAGCTGAATCTGTGCCATTGCGTAAAGGAATTTGATTTCCTGATCAATGTGCCGGTACTGAAAGGGCACTGTCAGACGAAGATTACCTGCGCGCTGAAAAATATGAAAGGCCTGATTCCAAATCGCGAGAAGCGCCGCTTTCATTCAATGGGATTGCATGATCCGATCGCGCGCCTGAACGCGGGGATCCGTCAGGACTTCATTGTAGTGGATCACATCTGCGGAGATCTGGACTTCGAGGATGGCGGCAATCCAGTCGTGAGAAATTGTGTCATGGCCGCTAGGGATCCGGTGCTGGTGGACGCCTATGTCTGTCAGCTGCTGCACTATGCCGTTGACGATGTACCTTATATTCGGCTTGCGGAAAAGCTTGGAGCAGGCTGCGCGGATATCAATCAGGCGAAAATAACCATCTGCGGGCAGTCGGCTGACGAAGGAAAAGAAGACCTCCCCCGGGAGCGCAGGATTGTAGAACTGGCGGACGCTGTATGCGAAGTCGAATCCTGCAGCGCCTGTTATGGATACTTGATCCCGGCACTGGAAATGCTGCGGCAGGAAGGACTTCTTGATCAGATTGACGAAAAGATCTGCATCGGCCAGGGGTTCCGGGGAAAGACTGGCAGACTGGGGATTGGGAACTGTACGTCCCGCTTTACCTATTCCGCGAAAGGCTGCCCGCCGACCGAAGGGCAGATTTATGAATTCCTGAAAGAGTACCTGAAAGCACAAAAGGAATGAGCTTATAACTCAAATTAGAACTCCTCATTGGAGGTCTCATCCTGCGGAGTGTGACTTGAACCGAGATTTTTTAAGATATTTTACAAAAACTTTACAATATCTTGTAAGATTCAAAACTCCTTTGACGAAATCTTGTAAAACCGCTTAAAATCAATGCTTTTTGACCATTTTTCGGCGAAAAGCCGGATTGATTTTGCCGGGAAAAATGCGTATAATGGCAAATATCCGCTGAAAATATTGTGAAAAATATGTGTGATATATGACGTTTTTTGTTATTATTCACGGCAGATCTGTCCCTGATGTCAGATCGTGTCTATACGATACATATTTTGCATGTATGATGCTTTAGACATGCCCCGGGGAGAGGGACGCCGGAATGGCCGGAAGGGTAGGCCAGTCAGCTTTTTTGCGGAAAGGGGAGAAATCGAATGAAAACCGCGCGGTACAAAATCGCTTTGCGATTAGCGCGCCCTTCATCCATGCTCGCGCCGCGGGTACGGACAAATAATCGAAGGTTGAGGACTGGCAAATGAAACAGGAGTTACCATTGTTTATTGTTTATCTGAAGGAACAGAAGAACGCTTCCACGAGCACGGTAGATTCTTATCAGAGAGACCTGCGGAAGCTGGAATCTTATCTGGCCGCTCAGGGAGTTGAGGAAGTACAGGACGTCACTGCTACTACATTGAATTCATACATATTATACCTGGAAAAACAGGGACTTTCCACTGCTACAGTATCGCGCAGTGTTTCCTCAATGAAAGCTTTTTTTCATTACATTTATCGGAAGCATGAGATTGAGGACGATCCGACAGAACAGATCAAAGCGCCTCATATTGATAAGAAAATGCCAGGCATATTGAGTATTGATGAGACCGGGCGCCTGCTTGCGCAGCCCTGCGGGGATTCTCCGAAGGAATTGCGGGACCGCGCCATGCTTGAACTGCTGTACGCTACCGGCATGCGAGTCACAGAACTGGTATCGCTTGCTACAGCCTCCGTTTGCCTGAATTTAAATTATGTGCTCTGCACCGAAGGTGGAAAAGAGCGAGTGATTCCATTTGGGGATGAGGCAAAACACGCTCTGGAACGCTATTTGAAGGAAGGCCGGGACGTTCTCCTCAAGGGCATGGTAAGTGACCGACTGTTTGTAAATTGCTCCGGGAAATCCATGAGCCGCCAGGGATTTTGGAAGATTCTCAAATCTTACGCGCAGAAAGCAGGCATATCTTCGGACATCACACCGCAGACTCTTCGCCATTCCTTTGCCGCGCACATGCTGCAGAACGGAGCTCCGGTGAAGTCGGTGCAGGAGATGCTGGGACATTCTGATATCTCGACTACCCTGGCTTATCTGAACCTGGGACTGGACGACACACAGCGCGTTTATCGGGCGGCGCATCCGAGAGGGTGAATGATCAAAAAACATATTGATTAATTGAGCAAAACAGTCACAATGGGAATTTGTGGCTGTTTTTTATTTGAGTTTTTCGGGAAACACTAACATTTATGAAGGAAACTTCATATTCTGTAGAGAACCTGATTTAAGAAAGGAGCTATTATGCCAGATAGAAATATTCAGAACTGTGCCTGCCCAAAGGGCTCAAATGAGTGGGTGGAAAGCATATATCATCACCTGTCGGAAGCAAACGCGCCGCTGGCCATGCTTTATGTGCCCTTTCAGAGCTGGGAAACGCCCTATGAGCCATGTATGGCACTGAAAGAAGGCACCGTTTTTCGCAGCCTTTGTAAGCCATTCTGCGGAAAAGGAGGGAAATGCTGGTGAATAGAGAAGGATATCCGTATGGAAATGGCAGACCGTCGCGCTCAGGACGCATGCCGCAGGGACGTATGAGCCATGAAACAATAGACGGCTATGATACGTATAATGGAAATTGCGGCTGCGGCATACCGGAACACCCGGTTATGCCCGAAAACAGGGATTTTTCAGATATCCCCATGGAAAACCAGCACCAGCTGCTTGCGTATATCAATGAGATCAGCTTTTGCGCGTACGATCTGATGCTGTATTTGGACACTCATCCTATGGAAGAAGTGGCTGCGGCGCAGTTTGCGAACTACCAGCAGCGGCGCGAGCAAGCGGTCAGAATTTATGAAGAAAAATATGGTCCGCTGAGATTCAGTAAGCTGCTAAATGGAGGCCGGCCAGACAGCGTGAAATGGGTCAGTCAGAAATGGCCGTGGGAAGGAGGAAAGTGCTAGATGTGGTATTATGAGAAAAGACTAGAATATCCGGTGAAAATCAAAACTCCAAACGCGAAGCTTGCGCAGGTGATACTGTCCCAATACGGCGGTCCCGACGGCGAGATGGGTGCTTCCATGCGTTATCTTTCTCAGAGGTATACTTCTCCGAACGGCACGGTATCCGCGATCCTGACCGATGTTGGAACAGAGGAACTCGCTCATCTGGAGATTGTGGCGACGATTATCCATCAGCTCACGCGCGGACTGTCACCGGAAGAGATTGAGAAGGAAGGCTTCGCACCTTACTACGCGGATCACACAATCGGAATCTGGCCGCAGGCTGCGGGCGGGGCGCCCTTCTGCGCGAGCGAATTCCAGTCGACCGGTGATCCGATTACAGATCTTGGGGAGGATCTTGCCGCGGAGATGAAAGCACGAACCACGTATGACAATATTCTGCGGCTGGTCAAGGATCCGGACGTAGTAGATCCAATCCGGTTTTTGCGGGCTAGAGAAGTGGTGCACTTCCAGCGTTTTGGTGAAGCGATGCGAAGCGTGCAGGATCAGCTTGACGCTAGAAACTTCTATGCGTTTAATCCTGGTTTTGACGCTCCAACGGCATGCTTCGCACCGGAGAATCACTGCGCCATGCAGCAATCGTAGTCAGTAAAAACAAATAATCCGTTGTACGCCGCGGACGCAGTAGATACCGAAGAAATATTTCATCGGTATGAAGCTGCACTGCTTTGAAAGAAATAGGGCATCTGCTAGGCATACGTAAAGGCAGATGCCTTTTTGATTGTCCTTCGCGTTTTAAAAATACACTGGAAAAACCAGCACGGATATGTTATGATAGGCGTGTTGTTGTAGTTCGGGGGAGATGAGAATTACAAATGGCAGTCCCAAAGCACTGCGGTATCCGGCCTGCGGAGGGATTTTTCATTTGCCAGGGCAAGATACAAAGGGGATATTTTTTATGGCTTCAAGATCGGAAACGATACGGCCCGTTCCGAAAAAAAGGACGACGCGCCGCAAGACAAAGAAACGGTTGTTCGTGACCAGGTCGGCTGATTCAGAACGGGATTATTTTGATTATAATTTACTGGCGGTAGTGATTCTGCTGACCTGCTTCGGATTGATTATGCTCTACAGTTCCAGCGCTTATGAAGCGCTTATGGAAAATAAAAGCGACATGGCTTATTTTGGCAAGCAGGCGGCGATCAGCTGCGTCGCGCTCGTCTGCGCGCTGATTGGTTCCCAGATCGATTATCACAGGCTGGCGGAATTCTCTTTTCCACTGTATCTGGTTTCCACGTTTTTACTGATTATTACGAAGTATGTGGGACGGGAGGTTAATGGCGCGAAGCGCTGGCTCGGGACTTCTTCCATTTCCTTTCAGCCCGCTGAGCTCGCCAAGATCGCGGTGATTCTGCTGCTGCCGACGCTGATTGTAAAAATGGGGTATAAGATGAAGGGCATCAAGCCTGTTCTGATAGTCGGTTTTTTCGGATTTATTTCCGCGTT
The DNA here is from genome assembly GCA_020859995.1 of Clostridiales bacterium. Taxonomy (GTDB): domain Bacteria; phylum Bacillota; class Clostridia; order Lachnospirales; family Lachnospiraceae; genus Choladousia. Next base: position 6,028 of record JAJBVE010000042.1, on the reverse strand, counting down.
CTGTACGTACTATTTTACAGATAACCTGAGTACCGCTCTTATCATTCTGGGTATCACAGTGGTGCTGATTTTCATCGCGCATCCAAAGACCTGGCCGTTTGTAGCCATTGGCGTTGGTATCGCGGCCCTGGCCGTGATCGGCGTGGCGTATATTATTTTAAGTGATGTGGACGGCGGATTCCGGATCGCGCGTATTCAGGTCTGGCTGCATCCGGAGGATTACTCGAGTTCCGGCGGCTATCAGATTTTGCAGGCGCTTTATGCAATCGGCAATGGCGGCTTTTTTGGCAAGGGGCTTGGCAACAGTACGCAGAAGCTTGGATCTCTGCCGGAGGCGCAGAATGATATGATTTTTTCGATCATCTGCGAGGAGCTCGGTGTATTCGGCGCGGCACTGGTTATGCTGCTGTTTGTTTTTTTGCTGTACCGTCTGTTTTTTATCGCGCAGAACGCCCCGGACCTGCTGGGCTCGCTGATTGTGAGCGGTATTTTTGTACATATCGCACTGCAGGTGGTGCTGAATATCGCTGTAGTGACAAACCTGATTCCGACGACGGGTATCACCCTGCCGTTCATCAGCTACGGGGGTACATCAATCCTGTTTCTGATGGCGGAGATGGGACTGGCACTGGGAGTATCCAGGCAGATTAAGCTGAAATGACCGGAGGCGTGAGGATAAAGGATGGCTTTATACGGAAAATCCGATGCCGGTAGGTAAACATTTTACGGATCATGCATGAAAAAATGCAGATAAGATAGATAGGAAAAGAGGAGAAATATTATGGAAAATGTAAAGACAAGATTCGCTCCGAGCCCGACCGGGCGGATGCATGTAGGAAACCTGCGTACGGCTCTGTACGCTTATCTGATCGCGAAACACGAGGGCGGTACGTTTATGCTGCGCATTGAGGATACGGATCAGGAGCGGCTCGTGGAGGGCGCTGTGGATATTATTTACCGCACCCTGGAAAAGACAGGCTTACAGCATGATGAGGGCCCGGATAAGGACGGCGGCTGCGGTCCTTACGTGCAGAGCGACCGCCAGAAGGCCGGCATCTATATGAAATACGCGCAGGAGCTGGTGGAAAAAGGTGAGGCGTACTATTGTTTTTGCACGAAGGAACGGCTGGAATCGCTGAAGCAGGAGGTTGCAGGCAAGGAAATCTCTGTCTATGATAAGCATTGTCTGCATCTGTCTAAGGAGGAAGTAGAGGAAAAGCTGGCCTCCGGTATTCCGTGGGTCATCCGTCAGAATGTCCCCCGGGAGGGCACGACGAAATTTGAGGATGAGATTTACGGCACAATCGAGGTGCCGAATGAAGAACTTGACGATATGATCCTGATCAAGTCGGACGGATTTCCGACCTATAATTTCGCGAACGTGGTGGATGACCATCTGATGGGGATTACTCATGTGGTACGCGGCAACGAATATCTGTCTTCCGCGCCGAAATACAACCGTCTCTATGATGCTTTCGGCTGGGAAGTGCCGGTATATGTTCACTGTCCGCTGATCACGGACGCGGAGCATAAAAAGCTGAGCAAGCGCTCCGGGCATTCCTCGTTTGAGGATCTGCTGGAGCAGGGATTTGTATCGGAGGCGATCATCAATTACGTGGCGCTGCTTGGCTGGTGCCCGGATGATAATCGGGAGATTTTTTCCCTGCCGGAGCTTGTGGAAGCGTTTGATTACCGTCATATGAGTAAATCGCCGGCGGTGTTTGATATTCAGAAACTGCGCTGGATGAACGGCGAATATCTCAAGGCGATGGACGAGGAGGTCTTTTTCGAAGCGGCGCTTCCGTATCTGGAAAAGACGCTGACGAAGGGACAGGATCTGCGTAAGATCTCATCTATGGTAAAGACCCGGATTGAAGTTTTTCCGGATATTCCTGATATGGTGGATTTCTTTGAAACGATGCCGGAGTATGACGTATCTTTATACACCAATAAGAAATCCAAATCGACCGCCCAGACAAGCCTGGAGGTTTTGAAAGATCTGCTGCCGCGGCTGGCTGCGCAGGAGGATTTTAGCAATGATGCCCTCTTTGCTCTGCTGAAAACCTATGTGGAGGAGAAAGGCTGCAAGGTGAATTTCGTGATGTGGCCGGTCCGCATCGCGGTTTCCGGAAAGGCGATGACGCCGGCGGGAGCGACGGAGATTATGGATGTGCTCGGCAAGGAGGAATCACTGAAACGCATTGAGGCGGCAATCGCTAAACTGGAAGCTTCCATGTGAGTCCGTCTGCCATTAAGTATGCGGAAAATTGCTGAATGCGGCCGGCTTTATGGACAGCAAACAGAAGGTGCGGCCTTGTTTCCAGTAGATGGTATATGAAGGGAGAACATGGGATTTACAACAGCGCAGAATCGTGCGATTACCCACAGAGACGGACCGGCTATGATACTGGCCGGTCCGGGCTCTGGGAAGACGCTTGTCATTACGCAGCGCACGAAGTACCTGATAGAAGAGTATCATATTAACCCGCGGCAGATCCTGGTCATCACGTTTACAAAAGCGGCCGCCATGGAAATGCAGGCGCGGTTTCAGAAAATCTGTGCCGGAGGCGGCGTGACGTTCGGGACGTTTCACGCGGTCTTTTTTAGCATTCTGAAAAATGCTTATCATTATTCCTCTGCCAATGTGATGAGTGAGGAAGAAAAAAACAGGCTTCTGCGCGGATTGCTGGCCCGGTACACAAGGACCTCAGACAGGGTGTCCGTTGAGAAACAGGGAGCGCACGGCATATCCCCAGCGTCACCGGAGATGTCCCATGGTGAAGGCGATGCGGAGACCATCTCAGAAATTGCCGCGGAGATCAGCATGGTGAAAAATGAGCGGATCCCGATCGAGCATTATTATTCCCGTTCCTGCTCTGAGGAGATGTTTCGTGCGATCTATCAGGAATATGAGGAAACACACCGCAGACAGGGACGGCTGGATTTTGATGATATGCTGACCTATACCTGGGAGCTGCTCACGCAGAGAGAGGACATCCTGCATGCCTGGCAGCAGAGGTGGAGTTACATTCTGGTGGATGAGTTTCAGGATATCAACCTGCTTCAGTATGAGATTCTGAGGCTTTTAGCCGCTCCGAAAAACAATCTGTTTATTGTCGGGGATGATGATCAGTCTATCTATCGCTTTCGCGGCGCGAAGCCGGAAATTATGCTGAATTTTCCGAAGGATTATCCGGATGCGCAGACCATCCTTCTGGATCAGAATTTCCGCTCTGTAAAATCGGTGATTGACGGCGCGGCGAAGGTGATTGGAGAAAACAGTCATCGCTTTAAAAAGGACATTCATCATGTCCGCGAGGACGGAGTGCCGATTGAGATCCGGGAATTCCAGAATCCTGATCACGAAAGTCTGTATCTGATCCGGCAGATTCAGCAGAGAATGGAGGCTGGGCTGTCCCTGAAGGATATGGCTATTCTGGTGCGGACGAATCAGGGGGCAGGTCCCATCACTGCCCGGCTGATGGAGTTCAATATTCCTTTTTCCATGCGGGAAGCGGTTCCCAATATTTATGAACACTGGATTGCGAAAGATCTGCTCGCTTATCTGCATCTGGCCTATGAGGGCACGGACCGCGCAGAGTTTCTGCAGGTGATGAACCGGCCGAAACGTTACATCAGCAGGGAGGCGGTCCTGTTTGCTTCATCACAGGGCAGAAAACGTCCGCTCAATTATGGCAGTGCGTACGCTCCTTCCGAAGTACAGCGGGGAGAGGCGCGTAGGGCAGCAGGAATGGATGAGAAAGATATTCATATGCCGGAAGAACGGAGCGTGTCCGCAGAGCCGGTCTCATTTGACGCCCTGTATACATTTTACCAGGATAAAGACTGGATGCTGGACCGCCTGGTTCGTTTTGCAGCGGATCTGAAGCTGCTGCCTTCCCTGCAGCCCTTCGCGGCGGTCAATTATATTCGTTTCGGTATGGGATATGAGGAGTTTCTGCGCGAGTACGCCGCTTATCGGCGGATGAAGCCGGAAGAGCTCATCGATATTCTTAATGAAATTCAGGAGAGTACCAGGCCGTTCCGGACGGTGGAAGAATGGTACGCCCACATGGAGAAATATAAGGCTGCACTGGAAGAAAACCGCAAAAAATCCAGAAAAGAGGAGGAGGACGCGGTGACAATTGCCACCTTGCATGCCTCCAAGGGACTGGAGTTTTCGGAGGTCTTTTTGATTGATGTGAATGAAGGCACCATCCCGCATCACCGGGCAGCGCTGGAAGCGGATTTTGAGGAGGAGCGCCGCCTGTTTTATGTCGGCATGACCAGAGCAAAGGACCGGCTGCATCTGTTTTATGTGAAAGAGAAATATGGGAAGGCGGTCGCACCGTCCGGCTATCTGGATGTTTTCCTGAACGGATAAGTCAAATATCCGGCTGCCTGGGCAGCCGGATAGCGAGATGGGCATATAAATTCTATGCTATTTTGTATTTGGAGGGACTTATTCTTCAGCGTCAGAGACAAGCTCGTCATATTCCTGAGAGTCAAGCCATTCGTCGAAGCCATCGGAGGCCGCCTCGTATTCGTCATCGTCCTCAATGTTTTCCAGTACGGGGATGCCGTTTTCGCTGTGATAGCGGTAAATATAGACTTCTCCGTCAAAATTCCGGCCGTTTTCATCCAGCGGCAGCAGAGCGATATAATGCTTTCCGGCCGCCTCGTACATGGTCACCACCTGGCATTCAACTTCACTGTCATCATCGAGGGTCAATGTGATTGTGGCAGCGCCGGCACAGTCTTCTTCACAGCCAAGGCAGCTGCCATTGCAATTTTCTAATTCACTCATTGTTATTCACCTTTCTCCTTGGTTAAGATTTATTTCTTAACTCTAGCAGATTGTTTTTCAAAAGGCAAGTACAGAATGACAAACATATTAAATACATATAAAAGTTCGCGCCATGCCTGTTTTTTCTGAAAATTTCGAATATTTCCCCTGTTTTTTGCTTGTTTTAGAATGAGAATCATGATAAAATGAGAAAAATGTGTCCGCAAAGGGGAATCTTGTCTGATCGGATATGAGATTCGCGATCTTACAAGAGATAAACAGCCGGCGCACGTAGTTGCTATACGAATGAAGGAGAACTTTTTCTTATGAAGCTGATTTCATGGAATGTGAACGGACTGCGCGCATGCGTGCAGAAAGGATTTACAGAGTTTTTTAATGAGGCGGACGCGGATTTTTTCTGCCTGCAGGAGACGAAACTGCAGGAAGGGCAGATTTCTCTGGCTCTGCGCCCCTGGCAGTATTGGAATTATGCCGTGAAAAAGGGCTATTCCGGCACGGCTGTTTTTACGAAGAGAGAGCCTCTGTCAGTCGCTTACGGAATCGGGATTCCGGAGCATGACCAGGAAGGCCGCGTTATTACCCTGGAATATCATACTTTTTACCTGGTGACGGTTTATACACCGAACTCCCAGAACGATCTGGTACGGCTGCCCTATCGGATGGAGTGGGAAGACGCGTTCCGCGCTTATCTGAAAAGACTCGAGGAGAAAAAACCAGTCATATTCTGCGGAGATCTGAACGTCGCGCACCAGGAAATTGACCTGAAAAATCCGAAAACCAATCATAAAAACGCTGGATTTACCGATGAGGAGCGGGAAAAGTTTTCTGCCCTTCTTGCGAGTGGATTTACGGATACATTTCGTTATTTTTACCCGGATGCGGAGGGGATCTACAGCTGGTGGTCGTATCGTTTCCACGCGAGAGAGAAGAACGCAGGCTGGCGGATTGACTATTTTTGTGTGTCTGACTGCCTCCGGGAGAAGTTAAGAGACGCGAAAATCCACACGGAGGTGTTCGGCTCCGATCATTGTCCGGTGGAACTGGAGATTGATTTGTAGGTATTTTGCTGGATGCAAACCCTGCGGCTGCGCTTTCGCGGGGATTCTGGTACGGCATGCAGTATCGGAAAAGATGATAATGGCAAACAAGTGAAAAAAAGAAACAGAAAAAACATAAAAAACATAAAAAACAGAAAAAACAGAAATAAATAGAAATAAATAT
>JAJBVE010000089.1 GCA_020859995.1 Clostridiales bacterium | reverse complement strand
GCATCCATGCGGAGCGGGACGGAGTGGATCACAGGCGGTTCACCTATGTCGGAAAGCCGTGAAAATACTGCGGCGGCATGGACCGGAGCGATTTTTCCCATCGCCGCTGAAACGGACAGGGGCAGTCCCCCATACGGGACTGCCCCATAATAAATGAAAATTTGACCGGATCAATGCGTTCAGCAGGCTTCCTTGTTAGCGCCGGTAGAAAATCGCCATTTTGGGCCGGGCGAAAATCGCCAATTTTGGCCGGATGAAAATCGCCAATCCATATAGTTAGGGTGTAGCCAACCCTCGCTTGGACTGTATTTTAGGGATGCTCCCTCTGGTCGGAGACCGCAGTCGGTGTGGCTGCGGCGGTGCGCAGGGAAACCGTTTCGAGTTTCCGTCCACGGAAGCTCTCGCCCTTAATCGTAAACACCACAGCGTCATCAAAGATACGGTCGAGCGCGCACAGGAGGGAGTCGCTTTCACTGAAATTCTCCTGCCACTGGGCAGGGTCACGGTTGCTGGTAAAAACCATGTTGTAGTAGCCGTCCTTCTGGTAGCGGCGGTCAACCATATCAAAGAACAGGCGGGTGTTCTCCTTGTCAAATTCACAGTGCCCCACCTCGTCAATAATCAGGCAGGAGGGCCGGACAAGAGATGCAAGGAGTGTCCCTTCCTTTCCGGACCGGCGGGCATCCGTCATCCGGTCACGCAACTCGGTCATTTTAATGAAGTAGGTCTTAAATCCATGTTCGCAGCAGGCGCGTCCAAAAGCCTGAGCCAGATGGGTCTTGCCAGTCCCCGGCTTCCCAATGAAAGCAAGGTTTCTGTGGGCGTAAAGCGCAGACAGCGTGGAGAGGCTCCGCAGCTTGTCAACATTCTTTCCGGTGACACGGTCAAAATCGAAGTTGTCAAAGGTCTTCGGAACCTTCAGCGGCAGGCGGCTCGTTCGCAGCATGAAGTCAATGGTGGAGTCCGTTTTCTTCTCCTTCAGATACTCAAAGACCTTTGCCACGGCAAGGATGTCGGTGTTCGTCATGTTCTGGCGCTGTGCCAGCGTGGCAAATTCCTCTGCGGAGAATCCATACTTCAGGAGTTCCCGGCTGTTGCAAGCAATCGCTTCAAGCAGAGAATCAGTCATCCCAGTCATCCTCCTTGCTGAAGTTAAACTTCTCAAAGGAGAGGTCTGGAGGCGGCCCTGGAAGCTGTCTAATCACCGTCTTCACCGGCATGGTGGGGAACTCCTCCGGCTGGTCTTGGAGGGCATACTGGTCAGAGCAGAAGCTGTCGTGGCGGCTCCAGGTCACATCATGCGTGGTCAGGAGCTGGCCGAGGTCAGCGGAGTAAATAAACAGCGTGTCGGCGTCCCTCATGACGCGGGCAGTCTTGCCGGAGTACCAGTACGGGACACCAAAGCGGCGTCCCTCAAAACTCACGAAACCGTCAAAGGAAATCCGGCGTTCCGGGCAGAGATAAAACAGCAGGTCAAAGCTGTCGCTCACGCTCGCAACCACCTTGGCGCAGCTCGCTGTATGCTCTTCCTGCGGGATACCGAGGTTCCTGTGGTATGTGGTATTCTGCTCACAGCACCAATCCAGGGCAGCATAATTCAAATCTGTAACATTCCAGAAAACCCGCCCCACAAGGAAGTTCTCCTTCACAAAGCGGACAAGCCGCTCCACCTTTCCCTTCGTAAAAGGGTGCTTCGGCTTGCAGAGCTTCGTCTGGAACCCCACGGTCTGCATAAACTGCTCGTAGTCCTTCTGCCAGACCGGATTGCCGTCCTGGTCACGCCGGACGACTACGCTCTTCATGTTGTCCGTCAGGATATACCTGGGGACTCCCATGTACCGGAAGCCGTGAATCATCCCAATGAACAGGTTTTCCTGCTTTGCGTTGGGGAAAAACTCCACATACCGCTGGCCGCAGTGGTGGCAAATCATAGCAAAGCAGGCCGCCGAGTATTCGCTGCCGTCGTATGCCTCCACCTTCGTAAAGCCCCAGTCCATCTGGAAGGCTTCTCCGGGGCCGGTGAAGTACCTCCGCCCACGGCTCCCCTGCGGGGCAACCGCGTGGCGGGGCGCGGGAACAAGGTGCTGGTGCGTGGCGATGAAATCCTTGACGATGGTTTTCCCGCCGGTGAAGCCGTTCTTGCGGAGCAAGTCAAGGCAGACAGCGGAGTTCACCACGCCGTTTTTCAGCAACCCTTCCAGAACGCCCGTATATCCACTCAGCAGCGTGGAAGCCGCCTTGCGGCCCTTGGATGCATGAGGGACATCCTCGAAGTCGTGTTCCTTCATGCGACGCAGCTTGGCGCGGGAAAGCCCGGTACGGCGCTCCAACTCTGCCAGATTGACTTTCTCCAGCGAGAACTTCTCTCCCTGCTCGGACATCATCTGCTCAATGGCTCTCGCCACATCTGGATTCATTGCTGCTAAATTGGGGTTTTTCATATTGTCTCCTTTCGCTGAGGGCTGGCTACACCCTCAGTGTAAAGGAGTTATTGAAAATGTGAATGGCGATTTTCATCCGGCCAAAATTGGTTTTTTTCTCCCGGCCCAAAATGGTCAAAATCGCCCGGCGCTAACAGTGATTTGTGGTATGCTTGAACAGGGTGATGCGAAATGATGACCAGAAGCGGTGAAAAGCAATGCCGGCTGCTTGCTGTAACGATGGAAGAGCTGATTCCACAGGATCATTTTCTGCGGGAATTAGATGCTGCAATCAGCTTTGACTTTGTGTATGAAATCGTTTCACCGCTGTACAGCGCACAAGGGCGGCCATCTATCGATCCGGTCAGCCTTGTGAAGATGCTGCTTCTGGGGTATCTGTACGGGATCGATTCTGAACGCAAGCTGGCAGAGGAAGTACGGTATAATATCGCATATCGCTGGTATCTCGGACTGGATTTGGATGATCCCACTCCAGATCACTCTACGTTTTCCCAGAATCGTCGCCGCCGTTTCAAAGGGCAGGAGGTATTCCGGCAGATCTTTGACCAGATCGTTGCAAAGTGCTGGGAGGCAGGACTGGTCAAGGGCGAAAGCGTTGTAATGGACTCAACACATATCAAAGCCAACGCAGATACCCATAACCATGTCACCATTGAGGCAACACGCCGTCCCGAGGCGTATTGGGACGATCTGAATCAAACGGTATTGCCGGAAGAAACCATTGAGAAGGTGCGGAATCCCTGCGACCCGGATGCCGGTTATATGAATCGCACAGGGAAACCCAAGGGTTTTCATTATCTGGATCATCAATGCTCGGATGCGGATACAGGGATCATTCTGGATGTCAGCGTAACAGGCGGCGATGTGCAGGACTGTGAATGCTGTGTAGAGCGATATAAATATCTGAAAGAAAACAAGCGCTACCCTATACAGTA